>JAFKJW010000175.1 GCA_017305925.1 Hyphomicrobiales bacterium
CCACGATGCCCGGTCCGCCATCCGCCGTATCTTCCGCAAAAGCCCGCGCCGCCTTCTCGCAGGCGGCGACGCAGGCCGGCTTGAGGACGAGATCCTCCGGCGGATAGCCGGCGAGAAAAAGCTCGGTGAAGAGGACGATGTCGGCGCCCTGCCGCGCCGCGTCCGCGCGCGCCTCGCGCGCCTTGGCGAGATTGCCCGCCACGTCCCCGACGGTCGGGTTGAGCTGGGCGACGGCGATGCGGAGGATGTCGGGCGGGGTGCTGGCCATGCCAAGCGATTTAGACGGCATCCTCGCCGCCTTCAATGGCGTTCATCGGGCGGGAACCGATGCAGCCTGCCGCCGGCCCGCCTTCCGGCCAAGCCGCGGCCGTCAGACGGGGACGCCACGCCACGCCTCGACGGCGGCAAATCCCCAGACGGCGGCGACGAGAACCATGGCGAGCAGCACGGCGAGCGACCCGCAATCCTTGGCGAGCTGGATGTCGATGTCGAACTCCCGGCTCACCGCGTTGCAGGCCGCCTCGATGCCGGTGTTCAGCACCTCGACCACGATCAGGAACAGGATGGAGGCGAGCAGGATGCCGTAGCCGCTCCAGCTCCCGGCCAGCCACCAGCCGACCGGAAAGGCGACGACGAACAATGCGAGCTCCTGCTGGAAGGCGGTCTCGGAGCGCGACAGCCGGACGAACGCCCTCATGGAATTCTTGAATGCTCTGACCAGACGATCCATGGCACCTCGCTCGGCGCGTCCCTCTTTGAACAAAACGCGCTTGCTGGCAAGGTCCGGGGCGCAGCACCAGTCTATCAGGCGATTGCCCCGCGCCGACGCGGGAAAGTGCCGCCCTAACCGCGCTCCTTGAGCAGCCGGCCCTTCTCGCGCGCCCAGTCGCGCTGCTTCTCGGTCTCGCGCTTGTCGTGCAGCTTCTTGCCGCGCGCCACCGCCAGCAGGAGCTTGGCGCGGCCACGGTCGTTGAAATAGATTTTCAGCGGCACCATCGTCATGCCCTCGCGCTCGACGGCCTGGCCGAGCCTGGCCATCTCGCGCTTGTTGAGCAGCAGCTTGCGGCGGCGGCGCGGCTCGTGATTGTAGCGGTTGCCCTGAAGGTATTCCGGCACGTAGGAATTGATCAGCCAGATCTCGCCGCCTTCCAGCGAGGCGTAGGATTCCTGGATGTTCGCCTGACCCTGCCTGAGCGACTTCACCTCGGTGCCGGTGAGCACGAGGCCCGCCTCGACGGTGTCGATCACCTCATAGGCGAAGCGCGCCTTGCGGTTCTCCGCGGCGACCTTGTTGTTCGGATCGGATTTCTTGCCCTGGCTCATGACGTTGCTTGAGTGTCTTGTGCGTCCTTCGAGGCTCGCTCCGCTCGCACCTCAGGATGAGGATCGTTGTGCATCGAGCCCACTGCGAGCGGAGCGAGCCTCGAAGGACGGACCTTGAAACCGCCAGATGGTCGCGGCGAGGCGATTCCACAAGGTCCGTCAGTTCATCAAGCCCGCATGCTTCATCGCCGCGTCGATCTTTTCCGCCGTGCCTTCCTCGACCGTGGTGAGGGGCAGGCGCACCACGTTCTCGACCTTGCCGAGCCGGGAAAGAGCGTATTTCACGCCGGCCAGCCCCGGCTCGATGAAGATCGCCTTGTGGAGCGGCATCAGCCGGTCCTGCAAGTCCAGCGCGCGCGCCTTGTCGTTGGCGAGCGTCGCCTTCTGGAACTCGGCGCAGAGGCGCGGCGCCACGTTGGAGGTGACGGAGATGCAGCCGACGCCGCCATGCGCGTTGAAGCCGAGCGCGGACGCATCCTCGCCCGAAAGCTGGACGAAATCCTTGCCGCAGGTCATGCGCTGCTCGGAGACGCGCTCGACCTTGCCGGTGGCGTCCTTCACGCCGACGATATTCTTGAAATCATGCGCCAGGCGGCCCATCGTCTCGGGCGTCATGTCGATGACCGAGCGCGGCGGGATGTTGTAGATGACGATCGGCAGGCTGGTGGCCTTCGCCACGGCGGCTCCAGCAATGGCGGGAAAGCCTGCTTTGCTCGCTTCGACCAGCGTGCCGGAACGCTTTCTCGTCGAAGGCGCCGCCCTGCCTGAAGGGCGTCACGAGCGCGGTCAACGATCCTTGCAGCATTTTTCCGTCCCGATTTCCGATGGCCGCCCCGCGGGCGGCGTCTACCGCCGGCCTTTTAGCGGAAGGCGGCGCGGCGCACCATAGTGTTGACAAGACTTTGCACCCAACTGTCCCATGAGCCCGCCGGATCAACCGAACCTTTACCGTCTTTTCATCCGGCGACCCTAAAAACGAAAGGCGCCTCCCGCATGGGAGGCACCTGCCGGACGTGGAACGAAGCCGATGTCGCCCGCATGGCCTTCGCGAAGGGGAACCGCCGCGGCGCTTGCCGCCGCCGTCTTCCTTGCCGCGCCTTCGCATGCCGGTGAGAAGAGCGGCCGGCTGGACCGCATCGTCACCGCCTCCATCTCGCAACTGGCCTCCTTCGCCGGAGAGGCCGGTCCCGCCGACATGGAACGCCTCAAGGCGGGGCTCGATGCGCTCGCCGGCGGCGACGTCGATGCGGCGCGCGCGGCGCGCGACGCGCTTGTCCCCGGCTCGCTCGACCGCCACATCCTGACCTGGGCGATCGCCGTGCGCGGCGGCAGCCGCATCCCGAGCGCCGAGATCGCCGCGGCGGCGCGCGAGCTGCCCGGATGGCCGGAAATGGCGACGCTGCGCCGCAACAGCGAGCGGGCGCTTTTCCGGGAGAACCCGCCGCCGCAGGCCGTGCTGGCGACTTTCGGGACCACTCCGCCGCAGACGGCGGAAGGCGCAACCATCCTGGCACGCGCCTATCTCGCAACCGGCGACCGCGACGGGGCGCGAAAAATGCTCGGCGCCTTCTGGCGCGGCAAGACGCTCGCGCCCGACGAGGAGGCCGCGATTCTCGCCGAGTTCGGCGACCTGATCGACAGGGCCGACCACCGTTTCCGCATGGAAAAGCTGCTCTACGGCGAGCGTGTGCTGCAAGCCCAGAAGCTCGCGGGGCCCGCCGGTGCCGAAGCGCTGCAAAAGGCGTGGGCGGCCGTGCTGCGCGGCGACCAGAACGCCGGCAAGCTGCTCATCGCCGTTCCCGCCGAACAGCGCTCGGCCGGGTTCGTCTTCGCGCAGGCAAGGCAGCTTCGCCGCGCCAACGATCTTGCCGGCGCGGCCGCGCTGATGGCCGGCGCGCCGAAGGACGCCGCCACGCTGGTCGACCCGGACGCCTGGTGGGCCGAGCGGCGGGTGCTGGCGCGGGCGCTGATGGACGCGGGCGACGCCAGGCGCGCCTATCAGGTCGCCGCCGTGCAAGCCGCGGGGAGCACCGTCAGCACGATCGACGCCGCGTTCCACGCCGGCTGGTACGCGCTGCGCGCGCTCGGCGACGCAAAGCTTGCGGCCGGGCATTTCTCGCGCATCGCGGAGCTCGCCGAAGGGCCGATCTCGCGCTCGCGCGCCTATTACTGGCTGGGACGCGCGGCGGAAGCGGGCGGGCCGGGCGACGCCGCGGCCTGCTACGCGAAGGCGGCGCAATACGGCACGACCTTCTACGGCCAGCTCGCGGCGCAAAAGCTCGGCCGCGCCGCGCTCGACCTGCCCTATCCCGAACCGAGCGGCGCCGACCGGGAGAATTTCTCACGGCGCGAGGCCGTGCGGGCTATCGATCGGCTGGAACAGGCCGGGCATGCCGACATTTCCGACCGCCTCTACCGCGACCTCGCAGGCCAGCTTTCCAGTCCGGGCGAGCTGGCGCTGCTGGCCGGGCGCGCCGAAAGCCGGGGCAATCATTTCCTGGCGCTGCGAATCGGCAAGATCGCGGTCGGCCGCGGCATCGACATCGGCGCCCTGTCGCATCCGGTCGGCGCCATTCCGGCCGAGGCCGACATCTCCAGTGCCGGCAAGGCGCTCGCCTACGCCGTGGCGCGGCAGGAGAGCGAGTTCAACGTCGGCGCCGTCTCGGGCGCCGGCGCGCGCGGCCTGCTCCAGCTCCTGCCCGGCACGGCGAAGGACCAGGCGAAGCGCGTCGGCCTGCCCTATTCGCAGCAGCGGCTGACCACCGACCCCGGCTACAACGCGACGCTCGGCGCCGCCTTCCTGGCGCAGCAGCTCGGCCGCTTCGACGGCTCCTACGTCCTCACCTTCGCGGGCTACAATGCCGGACCGGGGCGCGCCAAGGAGTGGATCCAGCGCTACGGCGACCCGCGCGGCATGGATCTCGACGGCGTCATCGACTGGATCGAGCGCATCCCGTTCACCGAGACGCGCAGCTACGTGCAGCGCGTGATGGAAAACTACCAGGTCTACAAGATGCGCCTCACCGGGAAGTTCGACATCGCCGGCGATCTGGTGAAGGGACGGAGTTGAGCCGCCGACGCGGCGCAAGGCGGAGTTCTTTCGCACCCCTCTCTACCCTGCCGGACATCTCCCCACAAGGATGGAGATCGGACGTCCGCTTTGCTTTCGCCAATCTCCAACGTTGCAGGATTGGCGAAAATATCAAAGCTGCCAATCTTCCCCTTGTGAGGGAGATGTCCGGCAGGACAGAGAGGGGTGAAAAGAAGGAGGGTCGGCCATGCCGGATTTCGAGGATTTCTTCTATCGGTCGGCGGACGGGCTGAGGCTGCATGCGCGGATCTACGGGTCCGAAAACGCCCGCCTGCCGGTTATCTGCCTTCCCGGCCTGACGCGGAATGCGCAGGATTTTCATCGGCTTGCGCAGATCCTCTCGGATTCCGAATCAAGTCCGCGGCGGGTCGTCGCCTTCGATTATCGCGGCCGCGGCGAGTCGGACCGCGATGCCGACTGGCACAATTACACGGTCGGCAACGAGCTGGCGGACGTTCTCGCGGGCCTCGACCTGCTGGGCATCGGGCGGGCCTTCTTCGTCGGCACGTCGCGCGGCGGCCTGATCGCGCAGGTGCTCGCCGCGGTCCGCCCCGACATCATCGCCGGCACGGTGCTCAACGATATCGGGCCGGCCATCGAGCACGAGGGGCTGGTCCATATAAGCGGCTATCTTGCCGGCGCGGCGAAGCCGGCGACGGTCGCGGAGGCCATCGCGGCGCAGAAGCGCATCCACGAGGAGGCCTTCCCGGCGCTGGCGGAAGAGGACTGGGCCGCGATGGTGGAGGCACTCTACCGGATCGAGGACGGTGTGCCCGTCCCCGACCACGACCCGGCGATCGCCAACACGCTGGCGGACATCGATCCGGACAAGCCGCTTCCGACCCTCTGGCCGCAATTCGAGGCTCTGGCCGCCCGCCCCGTCCTGGTGATTCGCGGCGCGAATTCGAAGCTTTTGTCGGAAGGCACCGTCGCGGAAATGCTGAAACGGGGCAAGCTGGTCGAGGCACTGACCGCCGACGGCCAGGGCCATGCGCCATTCCTGGAGATCGGAGGACTGCCCGACCGGATCGCCGCATTTCTCGACCGCGCGGAGCAATTTCCGTAATATCGAGGTTCTCGACGGTTAACGTCCTGACTGTTGCAGTGCGTCCTTCGAGGCTCGCCCACCGATGGTATCACCTTACCTTCCGACGTTCCCGCGGGCTCGCGCCTCAGGATGAGGACGGTCGGCGCTCGAACCCACGACGCAGTGGGCTCGATGCGCCAACCGCCCTCACCCTGAGGGGAGAGCCTCACGAAGCGAAGCAAGGTCCGGCACCCAAGGCGCGTCGCGAACTTTCAGATTCGCTCCATGCGCTTCAGGTTTTTGATTTTACGCATGTCTTTGTCCCGAAACCGGTATCCACCTTCGGGAGAGATGCGTCAGGCCAACAGGCGAGCCT
>JAFKJW010000195.1:0-38465 GCA_017305925.1 Hyphomicrobiales bacterium
GGGCACAACTCGAAGAAGCGCGACAGGAAGGCGATCATTTCCGGCACCTTCCAGATCATGTCCTTCAGATCGCCCTGCTGGCGGCGCGCGCCGTTCACGTCGAGCCAGATGGCGCCGGAGGCCGGGTGGCCGATCCGGGCCGCCGGCACGACCGGGCCGCAGGGGCCCGACCTGTCGAAAGCCTTGGCGGTCTCCAAGGGGCGCGCCAGCTTCTTGGCGTCCGCCTGAAGGTCGCGGCGCGTCATGTCGAGGGCGACGGCATAGCCGAAGACGTGGCCCGGCGCGTCCGCGACGGCGATATCGCGGCCGCCGCTCTTCAACGCCACGAGAAGCTCGATCTCGTGATGGACGTCGCTCGACGCGGCCGGATACGGAAATTCGGGACCGACAAAGACGCAATCCGGGTTCTTCTGGAAAAAGAAGGGCGGCTCGCGGTCGGGATCGTGCCCCATCTCGCGCGCATGGTCGGCATAGTTGCGGCCGACGCAATAGACCCGGCGCAGCGGGAACATCTTGTCCGTGCCGGAAACCGGCAGTGCCGGGCGCTCCGCCGGCTCGATCACGAAATCCACCAAGGTGACGCTCCTTCGCTTCCGGGACCGGACATCCCGCCCGTCCCGGGACGGACCTACGCCATTTCGGCGGCGATCGCCATCGGCGGGGACGGGAAAAGGGCCGATCTGCTATGCTTGCGGGACACGATGTGCCTGCCTGACGCGACGACGGAGACGCCCATGCCCCTGAAGCTCTACTATCATCCCCTCGCCTCCTTCTGCTGGAAGGCCCTGATCGCGCTTTACGAGAACGCGGTGCCGTTCGAGCCGATCCTGGTCGATCTCGGCGAGGAGCGGTCCCGGGACGCCTTTCTCGCCGTCTATCCGATCGGAAAATTCCCGGTGATCAACCATGACGGACGCATCGTGCCGGGTTCGGCCAGCATCATCGAATATCTGTCGCTGCATTTCGAGGACCGGGCCGGGCTCGTCCCGCGCGACGCCGAGGCGGCGCTCGAAGCGCGCATCCAGGACCGCTTCTACGATGCCTATGTCCACGAGCAGATGCAGAAGATCGTGCTCGACCGGCTGCGGCCGCCGGGCGAAACGGACCCGGCGGGCGTCGCCGCAGCGCGGGCGCAGATCCGGACCGCCTACGACGTGATCGAAAACGGCATGGCGTCCCGGCAATGGGCGTGCGGCGATGCCTTCACCATGGCCGACTGCGCCGCGGCGCCGGCCCTCTTCTACGCCAACAAGGTCGAAGGGCTGCAAGCCCGGCACGACACCGTCAAGGCATATCTGGAGCGCCTCAAGGCCCGCCCCTCCTTTGCCCGTGTCCTTCGCGAGGCAGAGCCCTATTTCAAGTTCTTTCCGGCCCGCGACGGCGACACCTGACCGCCGGACGGGCGACCCCGGAGCGCGCCGATGCCGATCACCCTTTCCCATCCCGACAAGATCCTGTGGCCCGAAACCGGCCATACGAAGCGGGATTTGCTCGACCACTACGAGGCGGTCTGGGCGCGGATGGAGCGCTACGTCACCGGGCGGCCGCTCAGCCTCGTCCGGGCACCGGACGGCGTCGACGGGCAGCGCTTCTTCCAGAAGCATGCCTCGAAGGGCATGAGCGAGGCGATCCGCGTCTCGACCGACCCGGAGGACGGCAGCGAGCTTCTGTCCATCGACGGCTTCGACGGCATGGCGGCGCTCGTCCAGATGGGCGTCGTGGAGGTCCATGTCTGGGGTGCGGCGCTCGACGCGCTCGACCGGCCGGACACGCTGGTGTTCGACCTCGACCCGGACGAAGGCCTCGATGCGGCGGCCGTGCGGGCAGCGGCGCTGGAGGTGCGCCGGCGGCTGGAGGGCGCCGGGCTGCGCTCGCTGGCCAAGGCCTCGGGCGGCAAGGGTTTCCATGTCGTGGTGCCGCTGAAACCCAAGGCGGACTGGGCGGCCGCGAGGACCTTCGCGCACGACCTCGCCCGCGCCATGGAGCAGTCCGACCCAAAGAAATATACCGCGACGCTCTCCAAGGCGGCGCGGCACGGCCGCGTCTTCATCGACTATCTGCGCAACGGCCGCGGCGCCACCGCCGTCGCGCCGTGGTCGAGCCGCGCCAGGGCGGCGGCGACGGTCGCGGTTCCGGTATCCTGGCAGGCGGTCGAGGACGGCGTCGGGCCGGCCGACGTCACGCTCGGCAGCAAGCGGCTCGACGCGGCCCTGAAGGCGCCGGACCCGTGGGCCGATTACGAGGGGCTGCGCACGGCGGTCCCGGAATGACCGCCGCACACCGGGATCATCCCTCGAAGGTGTAGGCCGCCCGCGACTGCGGCTTCATCTCGATGGAGAAGCCGGGCTGCCGCGGCGGCATGTAGGCGGCGTCGCGGATCACGCAGGGATCGAGGAAATGCTCGTGCAGGTGGTCGACATATTCGATCACCCGGCCCTCCTTGCTGCCCGAGACCGCCACGTAGTCGATCATCGACAGGTGCTGGACGTATTCGCACAGCCCGACGCCGCCGGCATGCGGCCAGACCGGCAGGCCGTATTTGGCGGCGATCAGCAGGACCGACAGCACCTCGTTCAGGCCGCCCATGCGGCAGGAATCGATCTGCACGATATCGATCGCGCCCTCGGCGATGAACTGCTTGAACATGATGCGGTTCTGGCACATCTCGCCGGTCGCCACCTTCATCGGCGCGACCGCCCGGCGGATCTTGCGATGGCCGGCGATGTCGTCGGGGCTGGTCGGCTCCTCGATGAAGAAGGGTTTCGCGAAAGCGAGCTTCTCCAGCCAGGCGATCGCCTGGCCGACCTCCCAGACCTGGTTGGCGTCGATCATCAAATAGCGGTCCCAGCCGATGATCTCGCGCACGATGGTAAGCCGGCGGATGTCGTCGTCGAGGTCGCGGCCGACCTTCATCTTGATGTGGTTGAAGCCGGCGTCGACGGCCTCCCCGCACAGACGCCGCAGCTTGTCCTCCGGATAGCCGAGCCATCCGGCCGAGGTGGTGTAGCAGGCATAGCCCTCTTTCTCGAGCGTGGCGATGCGCTCGGCCTTGCCGGGCTCGGCCTTCCTGAGGAGCGCCAGCGCCTCGTCCGGCGTCAGCACGTCCGTCAGGTAGCGGAAATCGACAATGCGGACGATCTCCTCCGGGCTCATATCGGCGACCAGCCGCCACACCGGCTTGCCCGCCTCCTTGGCCCACAGGTCCCACACGGCATTCACCACCGCGCCGACGGCAAGGTGCATGGCGCCCTTGTCCGGCCCGATCCAGCGCAACTGGCTGTCGCCGGTGACGTGGCGCCAGAAGCGGCCCGGATCCTCCTTCACCCAGTCGAGGTCGAGTCCGACGACGAGGTGCCGCATGGCCTCGATCGCCTTGCAGCAGATGTCGTTGCCGCGCCCGATGGTGAAGGTGAGCCCGTGGCCCTTCAGTCCCGCCTTGTCGGTCTTCAGGATGACGTAGGCGGCCGAATAGTCCGGATCGGGGTTCATGGCGTCGGAGCCGTCGAGGCTCTGCGACGTCGGGAAGCGCAGGTCGAAGGTGGAAAGATCGGTGATGCGGGTCATGCCGGACCTCTATATCGTCCAGCCGCCGTCGATGGCATAGGCTTGGCCGGTCGTGTAGGTGGCGCCGGCCAGATAGACGGCGAGGTCGGCGATCTCCTCCGGCGTGCCGAGGCGGCCCATCGGCTGGCGGGCGATGAAGGCGGCGCGCGCCGTGTCGTAGTCGCCCTGCGCGCGCATCCGGTCGTCGAGCGAGGGGCTCTCCACCGTGCCGGGGCAGATGCAGTTGCAGCGGATGCCCTGGCCGACATAGTCGGCGGCGACCGACTTGGTGAGGCCGACGACGGCGGCCTTGGTGACGCCGTAGGCGAAGCGGTTGGGCACGCCCTTCACGCTGCCCGCCACGGGCGCGATGTTGACGATGGCGCCGCCGCCGTCCTTCAGCATGCCGGGCAGGACGGCGCGGATCGTGCGGATCATCGAGCGGACGTTGAGGTTCACCGCGAAGTCGAAATCCTCGTCCTTCATGTCGAGGATCGTTCCGGCATGGACGAAGCCGGCGCAGTTCGCGAGCACGTCAATCCGGCCGATCCCGGCGACAAGGGCGTTCACCGCCTCGTCGGAAAGCACGTCCAGCTTGACGGTCCGGATGTTCGGCTCGCGGTCGATCTCGGAGAGGCGGACGAGATTGATGTCCGTCGCATGGACGTTAGCGCCGGCGCGCGCGAAGGCCAGCGCGATGGCGCGGCCGATACCCTGGGCGGCGGCGGTGACGAGGACGGTCTTTCCGGTGAAATCTGTCATGACGATGCCTTTCGTGGGGCCACTTTCGGGAGACATGCTTTAGTCGACATGGAAGACCTCTTCCATCCCGGCCCACCATTCGCCCTCCTTGCGGGTGGCGAGCGGCGCCTGCATCGGCGAGCAGACAGCCCACCATTCCCGCGTCTTCGGATCGGCGGCCATCCTGGCCATATCGGCAGCATAGTCCGTGCCGTGATACTCGAAACAGGCGAAGAGCAGGTTCTCCGGCTCCCGCAGGAAGATGGTGTAGTTGCGGATGTTGCATTTCGCGATCGTGTCCAGCACCTCCGGCCAGACCGCGGCGTGGATGCGCTTGTACTCCGCGATCGCCTCGGGCCTGATGCCGAGGACGAAACCCATGCGCTGCATCATATCTTCTCCCTGCTCTACGCCGTGACGGTACGGGTGAATTCGGCGAGGGATACCTTCCTCACCTTGTCCCAGTCCCAGTCGATGCCGATGCCGGGCTCGGCCGGCGCATAACCGAAGCCGTCGGCGATCCGCATGTGCCGGCCGGTCAGCTCGTCGAGCTGGGGAATATACTCCACATATTTGCCGTTCTGTACGGCGCAGACCAGGCTGACATGCAGTTCCATCAGGAAATGCGGGCAGACCGGCATGTCGAAGGCTTCCGCCGCGTGCGCTACCTTCAGCCACGGCGTGATGCCGCCGATGCGCCCGACATCGACCTGAACGATGCTGCATCCGCCCTTCTGCATGTATTCGCGGAAATGCCGGATCGAATAGAGCGACTCGCCGACGGCGATCGGCGTCGGGGTGGAGCGGGAGAGGCGGACATGGCCGTCGATATCGTCGGCCGGCAGCGGCTCCTCGAGCCAGGCGAGGTCGAGTTCCCTGAGCCGCCCCGCCCGGCGTATCGCCTCGTCGACGGCAAAGCCCTGGTTGCAGTCCGTCATGATCTCGTAGCCGTCGCCGACCGCCTTGCGCACCGCGGCTAGGCGGGCGAAATCCTCCGCGCCGGTCGGCTTGCCGATCTTCACCTTGGAACCGCGAAAGCCCTTTTCCTTCGCCCGGAGCGCATCGTCCACCAGCGCTTCCGGCGCGATGTGCAGCCAGCCGCCCTCGGTCGTGTAGAGCGGCGCCTTGTCGCGCGCGCCGCCCGCCAGCTTCCAGAGCGGCAGGCCCTGCTTCTTCGCCCGCAGGTCCCAGAGCGCGGTGTCGATCGCGCAGAGCGCGATCGCCGTGATCGCGCCGATGGTCGTGGCGTGGGTGGCGAACTCCAGTTCGTGCCAGATCGCCTCGATCCTGTCCGCGTCGCGGCCGATCAGGCGCGGCGCCAGATGGTCCGCCAGCAGGCGCATGACGGAGGAGCCGCCGGTGCCGATCGTGTAGGAATAGCCCGTCCCCGTCGCCCCGTCGGAATCGGTGATCGTGACGATCGGCGTTTCCTGGCTGACGAAACTCTGGATGGCGTCGGTGCGCACGACCTTCGGCACGAGGTCGACCATCCTGAGCTCGACTTTCTCAATTCTCGCCATGTCTATGCTCCCACGCGTTCGGCCAGCGCGCCGAGCGCGCCGAGCCGCATGATGTCACCCAGCGCATCGCGAAGCGCGACGGCAAAGGCCGTATTCCTGGGCAGGTCGTCCCCGAACACGGCCGGGAAACGAAGGAACGCCTCGACCGTGGCGGCCGCGCCGGCCCCGGCCTCCGGCTTGCCGGGCCATCGTTCATAGCCGGGATCGTTGACCGAAAAAGGCTTCCCGGCGTCGTCCACGCCGCCGCAGGAGCGTATCCACAGCGCCACGACGAAGACCAGCGCATCGGCCGCCTGCCCCGCGGCCAGCCGCGCTCGCAGCGGTTCCAGCAGGCGCTGCGGCACTTTCAGGCTGGCGTCGGTGGCGATCTGCGCGGTCTTGTGGGGCAGCGCCGGGTTGGCGAAGCGCGGCAGGAGCTTGCCGCGATATTCCGCCGAGACCTGCGGGTCGATGCGAAGCGTCGCCTCCGATTCGTCCCACAGCCGCTCAAGGAAGCGCCGCACCAGCGGATGCCCGACCGCCTCGGGCACGGTCTCGAAGCCGGCCAGGCGGCCGAGGGCTGCGATCGCCGTATGGGCGCCGTTGAGCAGCCTGAGCTTCATGTGCTCGTAAGGTTCGACATCGGCCACGAAGCGCACGCCGCTCGCCTCGAAGGGCGGACGGCCGCGCGGAAAGCGATCCTCGACGATCCAGTCGAAGGCCGGCTCGGCCACGACCGGCCATGCGTCGCGCGCGCCGAGCGCCGCGTCGATCGCCTCGCGGTCGGCATCGGTCGTGCCCGGCACGATGCGGTCCACCATGGAGGAGGCGAAGGCGACATTGTCCCCGATCCAGTCCGCCAGGGCGGGCTCCTTGCGGCGGGAGAACTCGGTGAGCGCCTTGCGTAGCGTCTCTCCGTTCTTCGGCAGGTTGTCGCACGGGATCAGCGTGACCGGCGGCGCGCCCTCAGCCCTGCGGCGGCGCAGCCCCTCGAAAAGAAAGCCCAGCGCCGACACCGGAGGACCTTCCGTCCCGAGATCGGCGCGGATGGCCGGATCGCCGCCGTCGAGGCGGCCGGCCGCGATGTCGAAGCCGTAGCCCTTTTCCGTGATGGTCAGCGTGACGATGCGCGTTTGCGGCGCCGCCAGCGCGGCAATGAGGACTTCCGGCTCCTCGGGCGCGACGATGATGCGCTTGATCGATCCGATCACCCGCAGGGCGGGACGGCTCGATCCGTCGCGCAGCGCGAAGGTGTAGAGGCAGTCCTGCGGGGCCAGCGCGTCGCGCGTGGCTGCGCTGCGCAGCGATGCCGCGACGATGCCCCAGCCGGTTTCGCCGCGTCCCAGCGCGTCGTCGGCGAAGACCGCCTGATGGGCGCGGTGAAAGGCACCGACACCGAGATGCACGATGCCCGCCGTCACCTTGCCGCGGTCGTAAGCCGGGCGGGCGACGGCGGCGGGCAGGACCGGCAGCACCGCGTCCGAAAGGCGCGGCAGGGGAATTGAAGCGGGCGCACTCATCCGAACTGCAACCCGCCGTTCATGTCGATCACCGTGCCGGTCATGAAGCCGGAAAGCGGCGAGGCGAGGAAGCGCACGGCATGCGCCACCTCCTCCGGCTCGCAGAACCGGCCGACCGGAATGGCGGCGAGCTGGCGCTGCCGGTCCTCCTCGGAGAGCTGCTCCATGATCATGGGCGAGACGACATAGGCCGGCGCGATCGCATTGGCCGTGATGCCCGCCGGCGCCAGCTCGCGCGCGGAGGAATAGGTGAGCCCCACCAGCGCGGCCTTCGACACCGAATAGGCGGTTCCCGCCGTCAGCCCGCCCGACTTCCAGGCATAGGAGGCGATGTTGACCAGCCTGCCCCACCCGGCTTCCTTCATGGCCGGCACGACCGCCTGGGTGAGCAGCAGCGCGGCGTCGAGGTTCACCGCCATGAGGCCGCGCCATTCCTCGAGCGTCGTGGCAGCGAGCTTGTGCGGCGACAGCACGCCGGCATTGTTGACGAGCACGTCGACGCGGCCGCGCCGCGCGATCGCCGACTGCGCCGCCGCCCGCAGCGCCGAGGCATCGGCAAGATCGACGCCGACCGGCTCGCACGCCGCGCCCACGGCGTCCGCAAGCTTCTCCACGGCGCCGAGGTCCCTGTCGAAGGCGAGCACATGCGCGCCGGCAGCCGCCAGCGTCGTCACGATGGCGCGGCCGATGCCGCCGCCCGCGCCCGTCACAAGGGCGGTCCTGCCGCTCAACTCCATGCGCGTTTCCTCCAGCCGATCCTACAGGGACAGATGCCGCCGCTCTTCCTCGGGCAGCGCCTCGAACATCACGAAGATCATGTCGAGATGCGTTGCCAGCGCATGCTCCGCCGCGGCCGCATCGCCGCGGTCGAGCGCGTCCACCACCGCCAGATGCTCCACGACCACATGAGCCAGCCGGTCGGGCTTGGCGGAATAACGGTGGAAGCGCGTCAGAGGCAGCTTGGCAGCGAGGATCGCCGGCCAGACGCCCTCGCGCCCGGCAAAGACGGCGAACAGCCGGTGAAAGGCCTCGTCGGCGTTCAGGAATCCCTTCGGATCGTCCGTCGCCAGCAGGCGCTCCTGCTCGTCGATCACCGCGCGCATGTCGCGGCTCATCGCCCCGGTCCATCGCGGCGCCACCTCGCGCAGCAGGGCCGCTTCGAGGGAACGGCGGACGAACTGGTTGTCGCGCAGGCCCTCCAGGCGGATCGGCGAGACGAAGCTGCCGAGATGCGGATAGACATCGACCAGCCCCTCCTCGGAAAGGCGCTGTATGGCGGCGCGGACGGGCGTGCGGGAAACGGCAAACTGGCGGCAGATGGAGTTCTCGCTGATCGGCGCGCCCGGCGCCAGCCTGACATCGATGATCGCCTCGCGCAACGCCGCATGCACCTGGTCGGCGACGGAAATCCGCCGGTCGACCACCAGCTCCAGGCGCTCGATGTCGGCGCCCTCGCCATTGCCGCGCGCCGGCGGCTGGAACGGCATTTTCGTCAACGGAGCCGGCTCCCGAACAGGCGCATCGAAGATTCCATTTGCAGCTTGGATACAAGGATACTAGTGTCCGCCGCGTCTATGCAAGCGGCTGTTGCGGTGAACTGCTCGAAGGATCGAGCCTCTCCGTCGACCAGCCCGTGAACGGAGGAAAGAACCCATGTCGCATTTCGTGCGCCGCCTCGCAGCGGCGACTATCTTCGGACTCGGCGCGCTGGGCGCCGCGCAGGCAGCCGACGACACCAAGATCGCGCTTGTGCCGGGCGGTCCGCATCCCTATTTCGCCGCCTGGGAACAGGCCGGCAAGGACGCCGCGAAAGACTTCGGCCTGGCGGCGGCCGATTACAAGGTGCCGCAGAAGTGGGAGCTCTCGCAGCAGAACCAGCTTCTCGAAAGCCTGCTCAGCCAGGGCTACAACGGCTTCCTGATCTTCCCCGGCGATCCGGTGGGCGCGGTCTCGACCGCCGACGAGCTCGTCGGCAACGGCGCGCCGGTGATCGCCGGCGCGGGCTGCTTCAAGGATCCGTCGCAGGCTTCCTTCTGCCTCGGCACCGACACCGGCAATTCCGCCTATCTGGGCACCAAGGAGCTGATCAAGGCGATGGGCGGCGGCAAGAAGCGCATCGCGCACTTCACCGGCTTCCTGGTCGATCCGAACACGCAGCTGCGCATCGACGCCGTCAAGAAGGCGGCCGAGGAGGAAGGCTCGGAGGTCGTGCAGGTGATCGCCGACATCGACGCGCCGGAGCCGGCCGAGGAGAAGATCAACGCCTATCTCGCCGCGCATGCCAGCGAGGTGGACGGCATCATCACGACCGCCTGGGTGCCCGCCGTCGTGTCGGCCAACGCGCTGCGCAAGATCGGCGACAAGCGCATCCACATGGTCGGCATCGACCATGACGAGGTGGTGCTTCAGGCCATCAAGGACGGCTTCGTGGACGGCACCATGCTGCAGAACCCCTACGGCCAGGGCTATATCGGCGCCTTCGCGCTCGACAAGCTGCGGTCCGGCTGCACCGTCAAGGCCGACGCGCCGTTCAAGTCGAACGCGCTGACCGCCAAGTTCATCGATTCGGGCACGGCCTATGTCGCCGCCGACAAGGTGGACACCTATGTCGACGCCATGCGCGCCGAGACGAAGAAGCTCTTCGACACGTTCGAGCAGACCTATCTGGACTGCAAGTAATCCGCGCGAGGCGGGGCCGGCCCCAAACCGGCCCCGCCTCTTGCGCCCGGAGACTTTCGAGAAGCAGACGCCGTGCGCTGCGGCGCCGCGTCGGGTATGATCCAGCCGTCGAACCGACCGGAAACGCCGTTCATGACTTCGCACGATGCCCCGATCGCCGCAGGCCCGCAGGGCGATTCCCTGGAGCGGGATCAGAATACCCTGCGCTCGAGCTTCTTCCTCACCAACGAATTCGGGCTGATCCTGCTGATCGTCCTCTTCACCGTCGGCTTCGGCGCCGCGGCGAGCGGCTTCCTGTCGCCCTTCAACCTCTTCACGCTCGGACGGACGGCCGCGGTCAACATCATGATCGGGCTGTCGATGATGGTGGTGATCGTGACCGGCGGCCTCAATCTCGCCGTGGGGGCCATCGGCGTCTCGGCGGCGATGTTCTGCGGCTACCTGATCGAAGGGCTGGGGCTGCCCTGGCCGATCGCGCTGCTCGGCGGGCTGGCGCTCGGCGCGGCGCTCGGCTTCGTCAACGGATGGACCGTGGTGCGCACCGGCCTGCACTCCTTCATCATCACGCTGGCCACGATGAGCATCTTCTTCGGCGTGATGATCTTCCTGACGCGCGCCGAATCCTACCGCGCCCTGCCGCCGGTCTTCGCCAGCTTCGGCAAGATGAAGATCCTGGCCTATTTCTCGCCGCTGCTGATCGTCACGCTGATTGCGGCGCTGGCGCTTTCCTG
Source organism: Hyphomicrobiales bacterium (assembly GCA_017305925.1). GTDB lineage: Bacteria > Pseudomonadota > Alphaproteobacteria > Rhizobiales > Rhizobiaceae > Arvimicrobium. The sequence goes on from JAFKJW010000195.1 coordinate 10,714, forward strand.
GCTCTACAGGCGCACCGTGCTCGGCCGCGAGATGCTCGCCGCCGGTGCCCGGCCGGAGGCGGCGGAGCTTTCCGGCATCCGCGTCGGGCGCGTGTTCATCCTGTGCCACATGCTGTCCGGCGTGCTGGCGGGAATCGCCGCGCTGATGCTGGTCGCGCGCAACGGCGCCGCGATCCCCGCAATGGCCGGCCAGCTCGGCCAGGACTGGCTGCTGCCGGCCTTCCTCGGCCCGGTTCTGGGCGGCACGCTCCTGCAGGGCGGAAAGGCCTCCGTTCTCGGCACGTGCCTCGGCGCCTTCCTCGTCACCATGCTCACCAGCGGCCTGCTGCTGCTCCAGCTCGGCGAGTTCTGGATCCAGTCCTTCCTCGGCCTGCTGCTCCTTCTCGCCGTCCTGGTGGACAAGGCGCGCCGGACCTATCTCGCCCGCCGCAACCTCGCGTGAGATGACCATGACGACCGCCACCCCCCTCTCCCGCATCGTTCGCACCGACTGGTTCGGCCCCCTCCTTGTCACCATCGCGGCGACCGTCCTCATCGGCGGCTTCAGCCCGTCCTTCCTGTCGCCGCTCAACATCCAGGTGTTGCTGCTCGCGGTGGCCATCAACGCGCTGATCGCCTTCTCGCAGATGATCATCATCGCCATCGGGCAGATGAACCTCTCCGTCGGCGCGATCGGCGGGCTGGCGGCGATCGCCTTCGCCGGCATGATGGAGGTGTGGGGGCTGCCGGCGCCGGTCGCGCTGGTGCTGGCGCTGCTGATCGGCATCGCCTGCGGCGTGCTGAACGGCATGCTGATCGCGATCACCGGCATTTCCGCCTTCGTGATCACGCTCGCCACGCTGTCGATCTTCAAGGGCATCAATCTCGGCATCACGCGGGCCCAGCCCTTCTACGGCGTGCCGGAGGGGGTCAAGGCGTTCGGCACGGCGGTCCTCATCGGGCCGGTTCCGTGGCTTGCGGTGCCCACCGCGGTGGTCGCGGTGGCGCTGTGGTTCATGCTGCGGCGCCAGCCGATCGGCCGCTTCATCCTGGCGGTCGGCGGCAACGAGCACGCCGCCGCGCTCTCGGGCATATCGGTCCGCTTCACCGTCGTCGTCGCCCATGCGATCTCCGGCCTGCTGGCCGCGCTGGCGGGCGTGCTGCTGGTGGCGCGGCTGCAGCTCGGCCAGCCGTCGATCGGCGACGACTGGCTGATCCTCTCCTTCGCCGCGCCGGTAATCGGCGGCGCCGTGCTGGCCGGCGGCCATGTCAGCGTGGCGGCCACGCTGCTCGGCGTCGTCATCGTCGCCATCATCACCCAGGCGCTCGTGCTCTTCTCGATCGATCCCTTCCTCGTGCAGGTCGTGCTCGGCGCCCTGATCCTTCTGAGATGGACGCGACACCGATCTTCGAGGCGCGCGGCATCGAAAAATCATTCCCCGGCGTCAAGGCGCTGCGCGGCGTCTCGCTGTCGCTGCTGCCGGGCTCCATCCATGCGCTGCTCGGCGAGAACGGCGCCGGCAAGTCGACGCTGATCAAGATCATCACCGGCGTCTACCAGCCGGACGCCGGTCAGCTTCTCCTCGACGGGGAGGAGGTGCATTTCGCCAGCCCGCGCGACGCCATCGCGCACCATGTCGGCGTGGTCCACCAGGAGCGCAACCTGATCCCGCGCTTCTCCGTCGCCGAGAACATCCATCTGGAGCAGCTCGGCGCGCACGTCCTCAGGCCGGTCGACTATGCCGAGCTGAACAGGCAGGCACGGCGCTGGTTGGAGACGCTGAACCTCGACGTCGATCCGGCAACGCCGGTGTCGCAGCTCTCGGTCGCCAAGATGCAGCTCGTCGAGATCGCCAAGGCGCTCTCCCTGCAAAGCAAGGTGCTTCTGCTCGACGAGCCCACCGCCTCGCTGACGTCGAGCGAGACGGACACGCTCTTCGGCATCTTGCGGCAGTTGCGCGACAGCGGCGCCAGCCTCGTCTTCGTCAGCCACAAGCTGGAGGAGGTGCAGGAAATCTGCGACCGGGTGACGGTGCTGCGCGACGGCGCCAACGCCTGCGAAAGCCGGCCGATGGAGGGGCTGGGGCGGCCCGAGCTGGTGCGCCTGATGATCGGGCGCAGCGAGGGCGGCGGCACCTGGCGCAAGCGCGACACCTCCGGCAACCCGCCGGTGCTGGAGCTCAGGCAAGTCGCCACCGCGCTCGGGCACCGGGACATCGACCTGACGGTGCGCAGGGGCGAGATCGTCGGGCTCTACGGGCTGGTGGGCGCCGGCCGGACCGAACTCGCCAAGTCGATCATGGGCCAGTTCCCGGTGACGGCCGGAACGGTCCTCATCGAGGCCAAGCCCGTCCGCATCGGCTCGGTCGCGGAGGCGATCCACCAGCACAGGCTGGGCTATGTGAGCGAGGACCGCAAGGGCGAAGGGCTCATCCTGCCGCATTCCGTGCTCGGCAATGCCGGCGTGCCGATCTGGCGGCGGCTGGCCGGCCTGTTCGGCAGCCTTTCGGACGGGGCGGTGCGGCGCGCCGTGCTGCCGTTCATCCAGAAACTGGAGGTCAAGACGCCGAGCCTCAGCCAGACCGTGGGCAACCTGTCGGGCGGCAACCAGCAGAAGATCAGCGTCGCCAAATGGCTGGCCGCGGGCGTCAAGCTGCTGATCGTCGACGAGCCGTCGGTGGGCATCGACATCAAGACCAAGGCCTATCTGCACGACCTGCTGCGCGAGCTGGCAGATGCCGGCACGGCGATCCTGGTGATCACCAGCGACATGCCGGAGATGGTCGCGCTCGCCGACCGCATCATGGTGATGGACGCCTATCGCGTGCGGGGCGAGGTCGCCAATACCGGCGTCTATGCCGACGTCAGCCAGCGCATCATGAACCTCATTCACCGCGCCGAGGAGCGCCGCGAGGCGGAGCCGGCCTGAATTTCCGCCCGCTCCGTCAGGCCGCGGACGGACCGGGATCGTCCTGGTCCGGCCTTGCCGAAGGCAGATAGCTGCGGGTCAGCGTCGACGGCAAGGGCGCGCTCCCGTCGATCACCCTGAAGGCGGCGCGCCGCAGGACCGGCGTATCCTGCGCCTGCTGCTCGGCCTTGCGGCGGCGCGCCGCTTCGGGCTGGTAGAGCACCGTTTCGAGACGAACCGTCTCCAGTCCTTCCTCGTCGTCCCCGACGACGATCTCCTGCCCTTCCACCATCCCGAGCAGCGCCAGACCGCGGCGAGTGGCGATCGGCAGGAAAAGGCCGACCGGGGCGGCCATGCGCTCGTGCGAGAGGATGCGCGTCTGCGGCTCGCCGGCGTCGAGCCGGAAGCAGACGCGGCTGTTCAGCGTCGCGACGGCGGGCGGGACATCGTCGCGGAACATGACCGTCGCCGCCTCCATCTTGCGGCGCAGCAGCAGCCCGAGCGACGGATCGCGCCGGCCGCAGCGCTCGAGCATCGTTTCGAGAATGGTGAAGTCCTTGGTGGTCAGAATGCAGGCGTCTTTCGACATCGCGGTTCTCCATCGCCCGGCAAGGAGCGGATGCTGAAGGATATCCATGGAGAAGGCCCCTGGCCGCGCACGGCGCAGGGGCTGCTATCCTGCGATGAGACAGCCTCCCGTCATCGCAAGCCGCGACAGGGCCTTCACGACGCCGTGCTCAATGCCGGGTCACGCGTGAAGGGCTCCACGCTTTGGACGGTCAGGCGATGCCTGCGGCCGTCCCGCGCTTCCCAATCGATGGACTGGCCGGGCGAGAGCCCGATGAGGGCGACGCCACTGGGCGTCAGGATGGAGATCTTGCCCGCCGCGATGTCGGCCTCGCCGGGATAGACGAGCGTGACGGTGCGGTCGTCGCCCGCATCGGTGACGTAGCGGAACGTCGAGCCCATCCGCACCACGTCGGCCGGAAGCTTGCCGTCCTTGACGACATGGGAGCGATCGAGCTCCGCCAGCAGCTCGTCGGCGACCTGCGCGATGCGCTCGCCTGCCGCTTCCGCAAGACGGGTGAGCTTTTCATGCTCGGTCTCACCGATGGTGATCACGGGCTTGCGGTGCTTGGCGGTTGCGGAAAACATCCCGGCCTCCTGAACGAATTTCCGGCGGCCCTCCAAGGGACGCCTTACGGTGCTGCGTGGTGATCGTCGCTGCGGCGCTGGGACTGCTGGTGGAAAGCTGCCGTCCGTCCCGCCCGTACCCCGCGGCCGGGACGCGACGCGACCGGGCCGGGGGTCAATTGCCCGCGATGGGGCAAACCCTGTTCAAAAGCCGGAAAATGGCGGCGGCGCGTTTCATCCCGAAAGAGTGGGTAAATGCCCGGCGAAAGTCAAGGGATCCGCGGACGTGACCTTTGAAGGCGGTTTCACCCGGCCTTCATGCGGGGGGCTCCTCGACGCAGGCGAGGGCGAGGACGCGGCAGCCGGCCGCACCGATGATCCCGATCCCGGACCTTCCCGGAACCGACGCCAGCCCGCTTTGAAGATCGACGCAGACGTCCTCGAAGCCCAGCACTTCCCCGTCGAGCGGGAACACCGCCTTGAACACTGCCTCCTTCGCGCAGAACAGGAGGCGCGACGCAAGGCGCGGATCGGCGCCGCCGCATCTGTCGCGCGGCGTCACGGCGATGTCCTCGACCTCCTCCGGCAGCGGCATGGCCGGCTCGACGTCGATGCCGACGGATCGCACCCGCCCGACGGGCGCGACCACGGCCACCGCCAGCGCATCGTCATGAGCCATCGACCCGACGAACCCGGCGGGCCACACCGGCGCCCCGGATGCCGCGCGCGGAATGGCCGCATCCTCGCAGCCCAGTTGGCGAAGCAGTCGGCGGGCGACGCTGCGGGCCGCGCCGCTCTGCCGCAGGCGGGTCGGGTCACGCGCCCGGATCGAGGACCGCTCCGCGGGAAGCAGCAACCCCGCGTCACCGTCCCCGATCACGCGGAAGCCCAGCCGCACCCCGGCAGGACCGCGGCGCTCCAGTTCCGCGATCATCGCATCCAGGCAATGCTGCATCGCGGACGCCGACTTCAGCGTGGCCCGCAGGCCCGATCCGCGCCGAGACGAAGCTCGGCGATCATCTCGCCATCCTCGTCGAGGCCGGTCTCGGCAAAGCCGAGCTTGCCGTAAAGCCGTCTCGCGGCGGCATTTTCGGGGTCGTAGCAGATTTTGACGCAGCGGACATGTCCGAGCGCGGCGATCTCCCCGAGAACGGCCCTCATGGCGGCCATGCCGTAGCCCTTGCCCTGGTCGCGGCGGTCGATCATCAGGCGGTAGACGATCGCCTCCGGCTCGTCCGGCGCCATGCTGTACATCAGGAATCCCACCACCCGCCCGCCGGCAATGACGGCGCGGGGGCGGGCCTCTTCGTCGGTGCGCGCCTCGCGCAGGGATTCGGCGTTGGTGGCCACGAACCGCGCCTGATCGGGGGAGACATCGATCGAAAGGACGTCCTTCCGGTACACATCCGTCACCGGCTTGAGGCATACCGGTCCGGCGGCAATCGGCCGCGGGTTCATGCCCGAGAGCCTGTGGCCGGCGGCTTTGCCTCCGCGACGGGGCTGATGAAGCCGAAGAGTTTTGCCGGATTGCCGCGCCACACGGTGTAGGGCTCCAGCGTCTCGCCCTTCATGACGAAGGCGTCCATGTCGGCCACGGCGCCCTCGCCCATCGTCACGCCGTAGTGGACGAAGGCGGCCGGCGCGAGCGTGCAGCCGTCGCCGACGCGGATGTAGTCCGACTTGAACGCGCCCTCCTCCAGCGAATGCGCCTGAAGCACGCAGCCTTCGTTCAGCGTCACGTCGTCGCCCAGCTCGACGAGGGAGCGCTCGGTGATGATGCTGCCCCCGTCATAGAGGCGCCGGCCCACCTTGACGCCGATCAGGCGCAGGACGATCGGCCGGAACGGCGTTCCGGTGAACAGGCCCATGATGGGCGAGTCCGACAGCTTCCAATGGCGCTCGTGCCGCCAGAAGACGGGATCGTAGATGGTCGCCATGCGCGGCTTCAGCCGGCGGAAGGCGAGGCTCATCCGCTCCAGCAGGATGTAGAAGGGAATGATGATGGCGGAGGAGAGCAGGACCGCCACGAAGAGAGCGATCTCCGCCCATTCCGTGTAGTAGTTGAGCGCCCTGTCCCAGATCGCCAGCGTCACGAACAGGATCGCCCATTGCGCGGCGACGAACATGATCGCGGTCGCGGCATTGTGCAGGTTCTTGAGGGGAAGGCGGCGTCGGCGCTCCTCGTTCGACACGAGGCCCAGGAGTTCCCTGTCGCGGCTCACCATGCGCGGGATCTCGAAGGGCGGGGATCCGAGCAGCCCGACATTCTCGCGGACGGGGCCGTCGACGGGCACGAGCACCTTGGTTCCCAGGAGGCAATTGTCGCCGGTGCGCGCGTCGGACGGGTAATAGATGTTGTTTCCGAAGAAGTTGCGCGCGCCGACCCGGGTGTCCTCCAGCCGGAACGAGTTGGCGGATTTCTGCATGTTGATCATGAAGAGGCCGTCCGAGACCATCGTGCTCGACCCGATGTCGCAGAGAAGCGGGTTCTCGTGCTGCTGGTTGGTTCCGAAATTCGAGCCCGTCTGTTCGACCTCGTTCAGCTTCCAGCCGATCACGCGCATGTAGTGGACGATGGCCGAGCTGTCGCCGAAGAGGACGTTCAGCATGCGGATGTTGCTGGAAAGCTCGACCATGGCCTGGAGCCAGTAGTGCAGGCCGTAGAGCGAATAGGTCCTGCCCGGCTTGAGGAACAGGTTGAACAGGCGCGGAACGACCATCGCGAGAAGGGCCGAGCCGGCCAGGTATCCGAACACCGTCACGGTCGTGCCGATGGCGACGAGGCCGATGGTTTCCTGATAGTCGTCGCCGACGATTTCCCAATAGGTGTGGAAAAGCAGCGGGAAAGGGGTGACGATCAGGAAAAGGATGATGAGCTGGATCGCCTCATAGAGGATGCGGCGCACCCCCGAGTGCTGCACGTTGGGCACCTTGCAATAGTCGGCGTCGGTGCGGACCGCGGGCGAGCCGTGCCACCTCTCGCCGGCCGGGATGGACTGGCCGCGTTGCAGCGAGGAGGCGTGGCCGAGCTGCGCGCCGTCGCCGATCTCGGTCCCGATGTCGAGGGCGGAGCCGACGCCGACGAAGGCGTTCCGGCCGATCGTGACCGGCCCGGTGTGGATGTAGCCCGACTGCGCCCGGAAGCCGAGGATGAGCGACTCCTTGCGCAGGATGGAATTGGCGCCGACCGCGATGAGATCCGTGCAGACCGGCACGGAGCGGCATTCGATGACGGCGCGCTCGCCGAGCCTGGCGCCCAGGAGCTTCAGATAGAGGCTGTAGAGCGGGCTGCCCCGGAACAGGACGACCGGCGCGGTGCGGATCAGCGTCTTGACGATCCAGAAGCGGTAGTAGCGCCATCCCCAGATGGGAAACGACTCCTCCTTCCAGCGTCCGACCAGCAGCCATTTCGCGGCGACCGCGAAACCGCTGAGGCCGAAGAAAGTCCCGGCGGAGAGAACCACGCAGCGCAGGTAGAGCGTCACCGGCGTGTCCAGGGCGTCGTAGACCCAGTTGAGACCGTTGTTGAGCGCGAGCAGCGTGAAATACGCGTAGGCTGCGTAGAACAGCAACTGGCCGAGCCCGCAGAGCCAGTAGGCCAGGTCCGACGCCTTGCGCACGAGCGTCGGCTCGACGGTCTTTTCCTGGCGGACGACCGATTCGTTGAGGTGGCGGGCCAGCGCCGCGACGGTCGGATGCAGGTAGATGTCGCGCATCGACGCCGTCGCCCAGCGCTCCTGCTTGCGCAGGCGGGCGCAGAAGCGCGCCATCAGGAGCGAGTTCGCGCCCAGATCGTCGAAGAAATTGTCCTCGATCGAGACGGATTCGAATTTCAGGAGCTCCACGAGCAGGCCGACCATGAAGCGCTCGTCGTCGTCGCGCGGATCGATCATCGCATGGCCGGAGGCGACGCGCGCACTGGCGGGTTTCGGCAATTGCCGGACGTCCACCTTGTTCGACACGGTCATCGGAATGGCGGGAAGCTGCTCCAGATAGGACGGCACCATGTAGTCGGGCAGCCGCTTCTTCAGCGCCTGCATGAGACCCGTCCTGTCGATATGGCCGATGCCGCTCTTCGGGGCGTAGTAGCCGACCAGCTCCTGCCGTTCCGGCTCGACCTGCCACGTCGTCACCGCGGCCTGCGCGATGTCGGGATGGTCGAGCAGGACGGCCTCGATCTCGCCGAGCTCGATGCGGTAGCCGCGGATCTTCACCTGCGTGTCGATGCGGCCATGATACTCGATCTCGCCATGGCCGTTGACGCGCCCGAGGTCGCCGGTCCGGTAGATCCGCCCGGACGGGTTGTTGGGAAGCTCCATGAAGTCGGCGATGAACTTCTGCTCGGTCAGGTCCGGGCGGTTGAGATAGCCCTCGGCGACACCCATGCCCGCGATGCAGATTTCGCCGAGCTCCCCTTCGGTCGTCAGCTTCGGCGCGTCGGGGTCCAGGATGACGATCGAATAGGTCGGGAGGGGCACGCCGATCGTCACCGGGCGGTCGGGCTCGAGCGTCGCCATGGTCGCGGTCACGGTCGCCTCGGTCGGACCGTAGGTGTTGAGGATCTGCCGCCCGGGCTTCCACCAGCGCTCCACGAGCTTCTGCGAGCAGGCTTCGCCTCCGACGAGGATGGCGCGCAGGCTCGGGACCTCGCTCTCGACAGAGGAAAGCAGCGTGGGGCTGCAAGCCATGCAGGTGATCGCATGCGCCCGGAGGAAGTCCGCGAGCTCCTCGCCGACGAGGGGCTGCTGGCCCGGGGCGGGAACCACGGTGGCGCCGGCCGCGAAGGGAACCCAGATTTCCTCCGAGGAGAAGTCGAAGGCGATCGTCATGCCCTGGTAGACCCGGTCCTCGGGCCGGTACCCGTAGGATGCCGCCGCAACCCTGACGAAGTTGCAGAAGCTGCGGTGCGTGACGACGACGCCCTTCGGCCTGCCCGTCGTGCCGGACGTGTAGAGGATATAGCAGAGGTTCTCCGGCGGCTGTTCGACCTGCGGCACGCTTGTCGGCTTCAGGTCGATTTCCGAGGCCGCCGCATCGACCGAGACGTGCGGAACGGGCAGGCGCTCCACGCGGGCGGCGTAGGCAGTGACGCTGATCAGCATGCTGATCCCCGCGTCCTCGATGATCAGCGCCATGCGCTCTTCCGGAAACGCCGTCGCCAGCGGAACGAACACCGCGCCCGCCTTCATCACGGCGAGGATGGCGACGTAGGTTTCCGCCGAGCGGTCCAGCAAGAGGCCGACCCGGTCGGACGGCTTGACGCCACGCTCGACGAGCAGATGGGCGAACTGGTTGGCGTAGCTGTCCATCTCGCGATACGACCAGACGCGGTCGCCGGAGAGGACGGCGGGGGCGGACTCGAAACGGTCGGCGAGCTCGGCGAAGAACCTGTCGAGGCGTTCGCCGGCAATGCCCTTCCTGATGAAATCGGGGCCGATCAGGATCTGTCGTTTCCTGCTTTCCTGATCCATCGCCACTTGGTCTCCGCAACCATGCCGAATTGCGCGCATCATTGCGTGTCGACGGCCGGCTTCGCGCCCAGGAGCCGGAGCGCGTTGGCGTGCTTGCGGATGCCCTGCGCCTGCTTCTGGATCGCGCACAGCCTGTCTCCCCTCCGCTGGAGCGCCCTCGCCGCGGCGACCTGAGGCGCCTTCGGATTCTGCTGGATGGCGGCGTCGACCTGGCGGCTGAGCCTGGCGCAAAGCTCGGTCCGTCCGGCCGCGGCCGCCGGGTTCGCGCAGGACCAGATGACGATGAGGGGGATTGCCATCGCGGCTGCTCCCGCCGCGAAGGCCGGCGACCTGATCATGCGTTTTCAGCTTCCCCATTTGCCCGCCGCCTGCGAACCATCGCGGCTTCAGCTCTTATGTCGTTGTTTTGTTTCGAAAATTTTTCCCGATTATAAATTCTTGTTTCCGGATTGTTTCCCGAGGCGCGAAAGCGGCGGAAGGAAGGTTTGCGAACGGAGCGGAAATTCCGCTATGGGTTGCCGCGGCTGCGCCGGGCTCTCTGGAAGAGAGGTTGGGCAGATGTGGCGTATTGCCGCGACTCGAAATTCCCCATCCCGAGGAAAGTCTTGCCATCACACCGGATGTTGACGCCGAGAGCCGGAACATGAACGCCCCTGCCCAGACCATTGCCCAGCCAAAAACGTATCTCGCCGTCCTGCTGATCCTCAGCCTGACGCATCTGCTCAACGACCTGATGCAGTCGCTGATCCCGGCCATCTATCCCATCATCAAGGATACCTATTCGCTCGATTTCGTGCAGATCGGGATGATCACGCTCACCTTCCAGATCGCCGGCTCCCTGCTCCAGCCGGTGGTCGGGTACGTCACCGACAAGCACCCGATGCCCTATTCCACCGTCGTCGGGATGACCTTCACGCTCGCCGGGCTCGTCGGCCTCGCCTATGCGTCGAGCTACGCCTTCATCCTGGCATCGGTTGCCTGCATCGGCATCGGCTCGTCGATCTTCCATCCCGAGGCGACGCGCATGGCGCGCTATGCGTCGGGCGGAAGGCAGGGCCTGGCGCAGGGGCTCTTCCAGGTCGGCGGCCAGGCCGGCGGGGCGCTCGGCCCGCTGCTGGCCGCCCTCGTCGTCGTGCCGCGCGGACAGGCGAGCCTCTCGTGGTTCTCGGCGCTGGCGCTGCTGGCGATGGTGCTGATGGTCTGGACGGCCGGAAAGCACACGGCGATCCGCAACCAGATCGAAGCCGCGAAGGCCGCGCTCTCCGGCGCCGGCCGGATGCATGCGCCGCACCCGGGGAAGACCGTCGTGCTCGGGCTCACCGTACTGACGCTGCTGATGTTCTCGAAGAACGCCTATGTCGAGAGCTTCCGGTCGTTCTACACCTTCTATCTGATCGAGCGCTTCGACGTCTCGATCCCTGTGTCGCAGCTCATGCTGTTCGTCTTCCTGGTCTCCTCGGCCGCCGGCGCGCTGATCGGCGGCATCGTCGGGGACCGGATCGGACGCTACCGCATCATCTGGATCTCGGTGCTCGGTCCGCTGCCCTTCACGCTGCTGCTGCCCTATGCGGACTTCTTCTGGACGGGCGTGCTGACGGTCACGATCAACCTGATCATGGCGAGCGCCTTCGCCTCCATCCTGATCTACGCCATGGAGCTGGTGCCGAGCCGCATAGGCCTGGTCGGCGGACTGTTCTACGGCCTCAATTTCGGGCTGGGCGGCATCGCGGCGGCCATCCTCGGCGGACTTGCCGACAGCATCGGCATCGAGGAGGTCTACCGGATCTGCTCCTTCCTGCCGCTCGCCGGCCTGCTGACCTGGATGCTGCCGCGGATCGAGGAAGGCCGCTGAACGCGCCGGACCCGGGGAAAGAGCGATGAACCGACAGAGACGAGATCAGCGGTTCAGCAGCGATTTCAGCTCCGTCCCGGGATTCGCCACAAGTTCCGGCGCCGGCGATTTGCCGGCTTCGATCAGGCGCTTCGCGATCATATAGGCCCGTGAATCGTTCATGGCGTCGACGGCCAGAAGCTCTTCGCCGCGATAATACCAGAACGAGACGCTGGCGCCCTCCCCTTTCCGGATCGCCACGCGATCGTGCCCGAAGGACAGGCCCGCGATCTGCAGCTTGACGTCGAACTGATCGGACCAGAACCATGGCCTCGCCGTGTAAAGCTGCGGCTCTCCCATGATGACGCTCGCCGCGGCCTCGGCCTGCTCGATGGCGTTGCCGACGCTTTCGAGGCGGACGCGCATGCCGCGCCAGGGAAAAGAGGCGCAGTCTCCCGCCGCGAGGATCGCCGGATCCGACGTGCGGCAATATTCGTCCACCTTGATCCCGTTGTCGATTTCGAGGCCGGCCTGCTCCGCCAGCTCCGTATTCGGATGGATTCCGATCCCGGCAAGGACGAAATCGACCTCAAGCTCGGCCCCATCGGTCAGCCTGGCGCCGCCGACGCGGCCGGCGCCGAGCAGCCCCTCCAGGCCGACCCCCTCGCGCAGATCGATGCCGTGTCCGCGATGCAGCCGCCGGAAATAGTCGGACGTTTCCGTTGCCGCCACACGCTGGAGAATGCGCGGCGCGGCTTCGACCAGGGTCACGCGGAGCCCGAGCTTCGATGCGACGGCGGCCGCTTCAAGGCCGATATAGCCGCCGCCGACGACCAGGACATGGCGGCCGGCGCCGAACTCGGATTTCACCGCATCGATGTCGGAAAGATTGCGGACGGCATAGACGCCGCCGAGGTCCCCGCCGAGCGCGGGCGGCAGGCGGCGGGGCCGCGAGCCCGTTGCGAGGACGAGGCGGGCATAGGGCAAGGACGTGCCGTCCGACAGCCTCACTTCACGCGCCGCCCTGTCGATATGCTCCGCATGGGTTCCAAGCCGCAGGCCGATCGATCTCTCCTCGTAGAACGATCGCGGCCTGAAGTAGAGCCTTTCCTCCGTCATCTCGCCGAGCAGGTAGGCCTTGCTCAAGGGAGGGCGCTGGTAGGGCGGCGAAGCCTCGTCGCCGACCAGGGTGACCGGACCGGCATGTCCCAGATCGCGCAGCTTCGCCGATACCGAAAAGCCGGCCTGCCCGGCGCCGATAACGACGACGGGTTCCTTTTCGCCGATCCGGTCCATCGGGTCCTCTTTCAATCCCGCAACATCTGTCATCGGCCATCCTTCCAGAACGGGAAGGAATCAAATGAAACTCTTCCCATACGGCCTAGAATCCCTGCGCATCATCACGCAACCTACGCGCATCCATGAGTACATGGATGATATGGTATCGACACCCGACATTCCGCCATTTTGCGCCGCCAGCGGGACGGTTCCACCGGCAGCAGGCCGGCCTCCGCATCATCCGTGGATCGGCAGAGCCAGGGCATGCCCCAGAAGCCGGTCCCGGCGGCGAATATCCGCCCGCTATCCGGACCGGCGCCATGCCTCCCCGACATGAATTCCGTGAGAGCCTAAGGACCGCCGCTGTCCATTTGGCCGGCAGCGGTACGTTTCTTCAGCGTTTGCTGCATCGCACCCATGTCCGCTAAAATTCCTTTATAGGAAGATGGGTGGTATTCTTGATGCATTTCAGGGTGAAATGGGAATTGATCACAGCCACACCGGGAAGATGCAGGAGGACCTTCTTCAGAAGATTTTCATACTCATCGATACTCTTGACGACCAATTTCAGAATATAGTCGCTGTCGCCGCTCATCGAGTAGCATTCCGTGATCTCGCTTCGATCGCGGGTCGCCGATTCCAAGGCTTCGAGCGTCTCCTCGTCATGTTGACGAAGGCGGAGGCTGGCGAACACCACGACATGCAGATCAAGCGCCGAAGCGTCCAACAGGACAGCGCGCCCCTTGATTGCGCCGTCCTTCTCCAGCTTCTTGACACGCCTCCAGCACGGCGTGTGGGACAGCCCCACCCTGATCGCGAGCTCCGTGACAGGGATGTCCGGGTTGCGCTGCAGCTCGTCCAGGATCTTGATATCGATGGCGTCCATGATGTCATGTCCCAAAAGGCCGGTCGTTATTAGGATGCGATTGCGATCCGGGCAACACGCGAGCCCAAGATAGCAATTTGGTACCAAGTCGGTCCGCGCAATAATTCGTGCAGGAGGACGACCGGAATGCTGAAGAACTCCCGCCTGCAGCTTCACATCCCCCGCCCGCCCGCCCGACCGGGCGAAACGCCGGATTTCAGCTACGTCGATCTCCAGCCCGCCGGGGCCTGCCGCCGCCCGCCGACGGACGAGGCGGAGAGCAGGATGCGAGACCTGCCGTTTGGCCTCGTGCGCGTGCTGGACGACGACGGCAGCGCCGTCGGCCCCTGGGCTCCGGAGCTCGGCGATGAGCATCTGAAGCGGGGGCTGCGCGCCATGGTGCTGACGCGCATCTTCGACGACCGCATGTTCAAATGCCATCGGCAGGGAAAGACGTCCTTCTTCATGAAATCCACCGGCGAGGAAGCCCTCGGCGCGGCACCGTCGATGGTTCTCGGCATGGAGGACATGTGCTTTCCCACCTATCGGGTGGTCAGCTACCTGATGGCCCGGGATTATCCGCTTGCGGACCTGGTCAACCAGATCTTCTCGAACGCCGCCGATCCCCTCAAGGGGCGCCAACTGCCGATCCTCTATTCTGCACGCCGATACGGCTTCTATTCCCTGTCGGGGAACCTGGGCAGCCGTTTCGGCCATGCCGTCGGCTGGGCGATGGCGTCGGCCTACATGGAGGATGACAAGATCGCTCTCGCCTATGTCGGCGAGGGCACGACGGCGGAGGGAGACTTCCACGAGGCCCTGACCTTCGCCTCCGTCTTCCATGCCCCGGTCATTCTGGCGATCACCAACAATCAGTGGGCGATTTCCTCATTCCAGGGGACCGCCGGCGGGCAGGAGACGACCTTTGCCGCATGCTCGCTCGGCTATGGCATCCCCGGCCTTCGCGTCGACGGCAACGACTTTCTCGCAGTCCATGCCGCGACGGCATGGGCAGCCGAGCGCGCCCGCTCAAATCTGGGCGCGACGCTGATCGAGTTCGTCACCTATCGGGCGGCCGGGCATTCGACAAGCGACGATCCGACGCGGTACCGCCCTTCCGACGAGCCGCGCCACTGGCCGCTGGGCGATCCCATCGCCCGCCTCAAGAACCATATGATCCGGCGCGGGTTCTGGTCGGAAGAGGAGCATGCGGCGCTCGAGGCCGAGTGCGACAGGCAGGTCAGGGAAGCCGTGAAGGCCGGCGAGGAAATCGGAACGCTGGGCAAGTCCAAGCCAGGCGTCGAGGAGATGTTCGAGTGCGTCTACAAGGTGCCCGACTGGCGCCTGATCCGGCAGCGGCAGGAGCTGGGGGTGTGACATGCCGGCCATGAACATGATCCAGGCCATCAATTCCGCCTTGGACGTGATGCTGGAGCGCGATCCCAGGGTGCTGATTTTCGGCGAGGACGTCGGCTATTTCGGCGGCGTCTTCCGGGCGACCGACGGCCTGATGGAGAAACATGGCGCGAAACGGTGCTTCGACACGCCGATCTCCGAGGGGGGCATCATCGCAACGGCCATCGGGATGGGCGCCTACGGCCTGCGGCCGGTCGCGGAAATACAGTTCGCCGACTACATCCTGCCCGCATACGATCAGCTCGTCTCGGAGGCGGCGCGTCTCCGCTATCGCTCCGGGGGCGAGTTCTGGTCGCCGATCACCGTGCGCTCGCCCTATGGCGGCGGGATTTTCGGCGGGCAGACGCACAGCGCAAGCCCGGAAGCGCTCTTCGCCCACGTGTCCGGCCTGAAGACCGTCATCCCGTCCAGCCCGTATGACGCCAAGGGCCTGCTGATCAGCGCGATCGAGGATGACGATCCGGTCATCTTCCTCGAGCCGAAACGCATCTACAACGGCCCGTTCGACGGCCGGCAGGGCATTCCGCTCAAGCCCTGGTCGACGCACGCGGCGAGCGCCGTGCCGGAAGGCCACTACACCGTTCCCCTGGGCAAGGCGAACGTCGTCCGGCCGGGACAGGGCGTAACGGTCCTGGCCTACGGAACGATGGTGCATGTCTGCCTCGCGGCGGTCGACGACGTCGGCGCGGATGCCGAGGTCATCGATTTGCGCAGCATCGTGCCCCTCGACATCGACACGGTCGTGCAGTCGGTCCGCAAGACCGGCCGGTGCGTGATCGTCCACGAGGCGTCCCGCTTCAGCGGCTTCGGCGCGGAGCTTTCCGCCCTCGTCCAGGAGGAGTGCTTCTATCATCTGCAAGCCCCGATCGAGCGGGTCACAGGTTGGGACACCCCCTACCCCCACGCGTTCGAGTGGGACTACTTTCCCGGCCCTCAACGGGTCTCCGCCGCCATCAGGCGCTGCGTGGAGGCAAGGCCATGACCTACAGATTCATGCTTCCCGACATCGGCGAAGGCATCGCCGAGGCGGAAATCGCGGCCTGGCATGTCGGCGTCGGCGACAAGGTGTCCGAGGACCAGCTTCTGGTCGATCTCATGACGGACAAGGCGACCGTCGAGATGACCTCGCCGGTAGCGGGAACCGTGCTCTCCATCCATGGCGACGTCGGGCAGATGGTTCCGGTGGGCGCCTTGCTGGTCGAGATTCAACTCGAGGAAGACGAGGAGAAAACGCCCGCCGGCGGCGTCGCAGAAGCGGCGGCTGCTGCCGAAGCCGCCGATATTGGAGCGGCGGCCGGCGAGACCACGCCGAAGGCCGCCGCTCAGCCCGCCGCCAATGCGGCACCCGCTTCACCGGCGGAAGAGCCTGTCGTCCTGGCGTCCCCCGCTGTGCGCAAGGCCGCCCATGAGCGCGACATCCCGCTGCAATTCGTAAAGGGGTCGGGCCCCGGCGGACGCGTGCTCATGGAGGATCTCAACCGGCAGCAGGCCGCCGCGGCGACAGGAAAAACGGCCGAAGCCGCCGACGAGATCACGGAGCGGCAGATCGTCGGGCTGCGGCGGCGAATTGCGGAAAAGATGCAGGAATCGAAACGGCAGATTCCGCATTTCGGCTATGTCGAGGAGTTCGACCTCACCGAACTGGAGGCCCTTCGCGCCGATCTGAACGCCTCGCGCTCGGAGCGCGAGCCCCGGCTGACATTGCTGCCCTTTTTCATCCGGGCGGTTGTCTCGCTGGCCGGGGCGTTCGAGCACATCAACGCGCGCTACGACGATGCGGAGGGCATTCTCAGGATGCACAGCGGCGTCCATGCCGGCATCGCCACGCAGACCGCCGGGGGGCTTATGGTTCCGGTAATCCGGCACGCCGAGCGTCTCGATATCTGGGAGTGCGCCGAAGAGCTCTCGCGGGTAACGGAGGCGGCGCGGAACGGCACCGCCAGGCGGGAGGAACTGTCGGGTTCGACGATCACGCTGACCAGCCTCGGAGCGCTCGGCGGAATCGTGGCGACGCCGATCATCAACTATCCGGAGGTCGCGATCATCGGCCCGAACAAGCTGGTGGAACGGCCGGTGGTGATCGATGGCCGCATCGTCATCCGCAGGATGATGAACGTCTCCTCCTCGTTCGACCATCGAATTGTCGACGGCCACGACGCGGCGCGGTTCATCCAGTCGATGAAGCGGTTGATCGAGCACCCTTCCCTGCTGTTCGTCGAGCGCCGGACATGACGGGGATTCGCAGCAAGGAAGCCTCCCGCGAAGCGCTCGGTCGCGCAATTCATCTCTGATGGGAGACCGTGGAACCGTGTTCGACTTTTCATTGACCGATACCGCCAGCGCGATCCGGGACACGACGGCGAAGTTCGCGGCCGATCGCATCGCCCCGATCGCCGCCGAAGTCGACCGGTCCAACACCTTTCCGCGCGAACTCTGGCCCGAAATGGGTGCGCTCGGGCTCCACGGGATCACCGTCGAAGAGGCGTTCGGCGGTGCGGGAATGGGCTATCTGGAACACGTCATCGCGGTGGAGGAGGTATCCCGGGCCTCCGCGTCGGTCGGCTTGAGCTACGGTGCCCACTCCAATCTGTGCGTCAACCAGATCCGCCGTTGGGGAACGTCCGAACAGAAGCGGAAATATCTGCCGAAGCTGATCAGCGGCGAGCATGTCGGATCATTGGCGATGTCCGAAGCTGGATCGGGCTCCGACGTCATCTCGATGCGCCTCAGGGCAACGCGCAAGGGCGACGGATTCGTCCTCGACGGCACCAAGTTCTGGATCACCAACGCGCCGCATGCCGATGTCGTCGTGGTCTACGCCAAGACGGACCCGGAGGCAGGTCCGCGGGGCATCTCGGCATTTATCGTCGAAAAGGGCACGCCCGGCTTCTCGGCATCCGGGAAGCTGACCAAAATGGGAATGCGCGGCAGCGACACGGCCGAACTCGTGTTCGACGGCTGCGAGGTCGCCGCCGAGCAGCTGATGGGCAAGGAGGGCGATGGCGCCAGGATCCTGATGTCCGGGCTGGACTATGAACGCACCGTGCTCGCGGGCGGGCCGCTGGGCATCATGCAGGCCTGCCTCGATGTCGTGCTGCCCTATGTCCGGGAGAGGAAACAGTTCGGCAAGCCGATCGGCGCGTTTCAGCTGATGCAGGCGAAAATCGCCGACATGCATGTCGCGTTGAACTCGGCGCGCTCGTATGTCTACGCGGTGGCTCGTGCCTGCGACGCGGGGCAGACGAGCCGCGTGGACGCCGCCGCGGCGATCCTGCTTGCCAGCCGGAATGCCGTCGCCGTATCGTTGGAAGCCATCCAGGCCCTCGGAGGGGCCGGATACACGACCGAGTGGCCCGTGGAACGCTACGTCCGAGATGCCAAGCTTTACGACATCGGAGCGGGGACGAACGAGATCCGCCGGTTTCTGATCGGGCGGGAGCTTGTCGGCCTGTGAGCGTGATCGCTTCATCCCTCGATATGGCGGGCGAGATATTCGCAGCAAACCGCGAGCTGAACGCCCGGCTGGCCGGAGAGCTACGGGACAGGGCCTCGCGGGCCCGGCAGGGCGGCGGCGACAAGGCTGCCGCACGGCATGCAGCCAAGGGAAAGATGCTGCCGCGCGACCGGGTCCAGGCGCTGCTCGATGTCGGAAGCCCCTTCCTGGAGATCGCGCCGCTCGCGGCCGACGGAATGTACGACGGAGAGGCGCCGAGCGCCGGCATCGTCACCGGGATTGGCCGGGTCTCCGGGCGGGAGGCGATGATCGTCGCGAACGACGCCACGGTAAAGGGCGGCGCCTACTTTCCGATGACGGTCAAGAAGCATCTGCGGGCGCAGGAAATCGCGCTCCAGAACCGGCTTCCCTGCATCTATCTCGTCGACAGCGGCGGGGCCAACCTTCCCCACCAGGCCGAGGTGTTCCCGGATCGGGACCATTTCGGTGCAATCTTCTACAACCAGGCGCAGATGTCGTCGGAAGGAATTCCGCAGATCGCCTGCGTCATGGGAAGCTGCACGGCAGGCGGGGCATACGTGCCGGCGATGTCCGACGAGACGGTGATCGTCCGCAACCAGGGCACGATCTTCCTGGCCGGACCGCCGCTCGTCAAGGCGGCGACGGGCGAGGTGATTTCGGCGGAAGAACTGGGCGGCGCGGAAACGCACGGGCGCAAGTCGGGCGTGGTCGACCACGTCGCCGACAACGATCCCCACGCCCTGCTGATCGTCCGCGACATCGTTGCGACGCTGAACCGGGTCAAATCCTGCGACCTCGACATCCGCCCGCCCCGCCCGCCCGCTCTCGATCCATCCGACCTCTACGGCATCGTGCCAGCGGACGTCCGCTCGCCCTACGACGTTCGGGAAATCATCGGCCGGATCGTCGACGGGTCGGAACTGCACGAATTCAAGCCGCTATACGGCACGACGCTCGTGTGCGGCTTCGCCCGGATATGGGGCATTCCGGTCGCCATCCTCGCGAACAACGGCGTGCTGTTTTCCGAAAGCGCGCTGAAGGGTGCGCACTTCATCGAGCTCGCCTGCCAGCGGCGGGTGCCGCTGCTGTTCCTGCAGAACGTCTCGGGCTTCATGGTCGGCGGAAAATACGAGGCCGGCGGCATTGCAAAGGACGGCGCCAAGCTCGTCACAGCCGTCGCCACGGCGACCGTCCCCAAGATAACCGTCCTGATCGGCGGCAGCTTCGGCGCCGGAAACTACGGCATGTGCGGCCGCGCCTACCGCCCGCGTTTCCTGTTTACATGGCCGAACAGCCGGATCGGCGTCATGGGCGGCGAGCAGGCTGCATCCGTGCTGGCGACGATCAAGCGCGACGCCCTGGAAGCCAGGGGCGAGAGCTGGCCGATCGAGGATGAAAATGCGTTCAAGGGCCCGATCCGGGACAGATACGAAGCCGAAGGAAACCCCTATTTCGCAACCGCAAGGCTCTGGGACGACGGAATCATCGATCCGGTCCAGACGCGGGACGTGCTGGGGCTCGCCCTCTCCGTCACCTTGAACGCGCCCGTGCCGCAGTCGCCGCGCTTCGGCGTCTTCAGAATGTAGCGCGGGATCGATCGTGGAAAGCCTGCTCATCGCAAATCGGGGCGAGATCGCCCGCCGCATCATCCGCACGGCGCGCGCGATGGGGCTCCGGACGATCGCCGTCCATTCCGACGTGGACGCGCGCCTCCCCTTCGTCCGGGAGGCGGATGAAGCCCTTTGCATCGGCGGTCCGTCGGCAAGGGACAGCTATCTGTCGCAGGAGAAAATCCTGGAGGCGGCTTTTCTGACGCGGGCGTCGGCAATTCATCCCGGCTATGGGTTCCTGTCGGAGAATGCCGCGTTTGCCGAGGCGGTCCTGGCTGCCGGAATCGTCTGGGTCGGCGCACCGCCCCGCGCCATCCGGGCCATGGGCCTGAAGGACGCCGCAAAGCGGCTGATGCACGAGGCCGGCGTTCGGGTCACGCCGGGCTACATGGGCGAAGACCAGTCCGGGGAAAGGCTGAAGCGGGAAGCGGACGACATCGGCTATCCCGTCCTGATCAAGGCGACAGCCGGCGGCGGCGGCAAGGGAATGAGGCGCGTCGAAGCGGCGGACGGGTTTCTGGAAGCGCTGGACGCCTGCCGTCGAGAGGCAAAGGCATCGTTCGGCGACGACCGGGTGCTGATCGAGAAATACATCCCCGATCCTCGCCACATCGAGGTGCAGGTCTTCGCGGACACCCACGGAAACTGCGTCCATCTGTTCGAACGCGACTGTTCGGTGCAGCGCCGGCACCAGAAGGTCATCGAGGAAGCGCCGGCTCCCGGAATGGACGAGGCGACCCGCGAGGCGATCTGCGATGCCGCGGTGCGCGCCGCCAGGGCGGTGTCCTATGTGGGGGCGGGAACGGTTGAGTTCATTGCCGACTCCTCCGATGGGCTGCGAGCCGACCGGATCTGGTTCATGGAGATGAACACCCGGCTGCAAGTCGAGCATCCCGTGACCGAGGCCATCACCGGAGAAGACCTGGTGCGGTGGCAGATCGAGGTCGCCGCGGGCAAGCCGCTGCCGAAATCGCAGGGCGAGCTTCGCATCCGCGGCTGGGCCGTCGAGGGGCGACTCTACGCGGAAAATCCCGCCGCCGGCTATCTTCCCTCCACCGGGCGCCTCGCCCGGCTGTGCCTCCCGTCGACAATCAGAGTGGACAGCGGGGTCGAGGAGGGAGACGACATCACGTCCTTCTACGATCCCATGATCGCGAAACTGATCGCGCATGGGCGGGACAGGGCCACCGCTCTGAAACAGCTTGCGGATGCCTGCGAGCAGGTCGAGATCTGGCCGGTCAAATCCAACGCCAACCTGCTCGCCAGGGTCGCTTCGCATCCGGAATTTTCCTCCGAGGGGGCCGATACGGGTTTCCTCGATCGCCATGACGCCGAACTCATCGCGCGGGTTCCCGACGAGCTGACCCTGTCCCGCGCCGCCCGGGCGCTCCGGGCAGGGAAAGGCCAGGACCCCTGGGATGCGCTCGACGGATTCCGGTTGAACGCCGCGCCGGACCCGCGCGCGATGATTTCCGTCGGCGGCCAGACGCTCTGGGCGAGCGCCGCGCCGGAAACGGAGGTTTCGAGCGAGTGGATCGACGGGACGTGCGTGCTGTTCGACCGCGGCAATGCCTGGCGGGTCAGCGTGCCCTCCAGCGAGACAAACCAATCGGCAGCCGGGATCGGCAGCGGCTCCGTGCTGTCTCCGATGCCCGGCACCATCACGATGATCGATGCCGAACCCCATCGCAAGGTGAAGAAGGGGGATCGCCTGATCGTGGTGGAGGCCATGAAGATGGAGCACATCCTTCGCGCGCCCTTCGACGGAATTGTCCGGGAGGTCCTGGTTTCGGTCGGAGCCAAGGTCGCGGAAGGCCAGCTGGTCGCGGTCGTCGCGCGCGGAGAAGAGTGATGGCCGGACGGTATTTCGACGAATGGAAGGTCGGCGACCGCATCGTCCACGAGATCAGACGGACCGTCACGGAGACGGACAATCTGCTTTTCACCGTGATGACCCACAATCCCCAACCCCTCCACCTGGACGCCGAGCATGCGGGCTCCAGCGAATTCGGCCGGATCGTGGTGAACGGCACCTTCACGTTCGCGCTGATGGTCGGACTCTCGGTGGGGGACACGACGCTCGGCACGCTGGTCGCGAACCTCGGATACGACAAGGTGACGATGCCGAAGCCCGTCTTCATCGGCGACACACTGCACGCCGAAACCGAGGTGGTCGAACTCCGTCCATCCAAATCCCGGCCAGGCTCGGGGATTGCGACGTTCCGGCACAGGACGATCAATCAACGGGGCGAAATCGTCTGCGAGTGCCTCAGAACGGCCCTGCTCAAGAGGAAGCCTGCCTCGAGCTGAGCGGATCGGAAAGGCGTTCAGCCTGGGCGCCGGTACCCTTATCGCCGCTCTTGAGCCGGTGCGGCAGTCGCAAGCGCGGCAAGTTCAACCGATTTCCCTTGCCTCGCCTTCATGGCGACAGGCGGTCGGGCGAGGAAGGCCCGGGCTCAGCCGGAGGGCAGGCGGAACGCTCCACGCGAAAAAAATCCGGCCCGGACGGGCAATACGATCTCCGACTTGTGAACGGAACCACGAAGGTATCCGGCAGTTGATAAAAACGGAGCCGCCGGCAACCGGACCGGCCCGAGGCGAGGCTGCCATGATCGAGAAGAATTCCGACGTCTTCGATCTTTTCTCGGAGATTTATGCGAGCGCGGCTGAGGAGGAGATGAGTCTCCAGCAATATCTGCTGGCCTGTCGCGAGGACAAATCTCTCTACGCCTCGGCGCCCGAGCGGATGGTGGAAGCGATCGGAGAACCGACTTTCGTCGACACCAGCAAGGACGAGCGGCTGGGACGGATTTTCTCGAACCGGACGATCAAGATCTATCCGACGTTCGCCGATTTCTACGGCATGGAAGACACGGTCGAGCGTATCGCCGGCTACTTCCGCTACGCTTCGCAAGGATTGGAGGAACGCAAGCAGATCCTCTACCTGCTCGGCCCTGTCGGCGGCGGCAAGTCGTCGCTGGCGGAACGGTTGAAGAAACTCATGGAGGAACGGCCGATCTATACCCTGAAGATCGGCAACGCGATCAGCCCGATCTTCGAATCGCCGCTCGGCCTCTTCCATCCCGATCGCATGGCCGACCTCCTCGAGGACAAATACGGGATCGCGCGGCGGCGGCTGAACGGCCTGATCTCGCCGTGGGCGGCGAAGCGCCTCGACGAGCTGGCCGGCGACATCTCCAAGTTCAGCGTGGTCAGGCTGATGCCGTCGCGGCTGCGCCAGATCGCCATCGCCAAGACCGAGCCCGGCGACGAAAACAACCAGGACGTTTCGGCTCTCGTCGGCAAGGTGGATATAAGGCAGTTGGAGAATTTCAGCCAATCCGATCCGGATGCCTATTCCTACAGCGGCGGGCTCAACCGCACGACGCAGGGGCTGCTGGAATTCGTCGAGATGTTCAAGGCGCCGATCAAGGTACTGCACCCGTTGCTCACGGCGACGCAGGAGGGCAGCTACAACGGCACGGAGAACTTCGGCGCATTTCCCTATCAGGGCATCGTCGTGGCCCATTCCAACGAGTCGGAATGGCTGCAATTCAAGAACAACAGAAACAACGAGGCCTTCCTCGACCGTATCCTGGTGGTCAAGGTGCCCTATTGCCTGCGCGTCGCCGAAGAGCTGCAGATCTACAAGAAGCTGCTGCGCGAAAGCGAGCTCGCCGGCAGTCCCTGCGCGCCGGAAGTGCTTGATATCCTGAGCCGGTTCACCGTTTCGACACGGCTGGCCGAGCACGACAACTCGCCCCTCTACACGAAAATGCGTGTCTACGACGGTGAAAACCTCAAGGAAATCGACCCCAAGGCGAAGTCGGTCCAGGAATATCGCGATGCCGCCGGCGTCGACGAGGGCATGACGGGGGTCAGCACGCGCTTCGCCTTCAAGATCCTGTCGCAGACGTTCAACTACGACACCGAGGAGGTGGGCGCAGACCCGGTCCACCTGATGTACATCCTGGAACAGGCGATCAAGCGCGAACAGTTTCCGAAGGAAACGGAAACGGCGTATCTCGATTTCATCAAATCGGAACTCGCGGTTCGCTACGCCGAATTCATCGGCCACGAGATCCAGAAAGCCTATCTGGAGTCCTACAGCGAATACGGCCAGAACCTGTTCGACCGCTATATCGCCTATGCCGACGCCTGGATCGAGGATCAGGACTACAAGGACCCCGACACCGGCCAGATCCTCAACCGGGAGGTGCTGAACAACGAACTGTCGCAGATCGAGAAGCCGGCGGGAATCGCCAACCCGAAGGATTTCCGCAACGAGGTCGTGAAATTCACGCTGCGCGCGCGGGCCAGGAACAACGGCCGGAACCCTTCCTGGACCAGCTATGAAAAGCTGCGCGAGGTCATCGAGAAGCGAATGTTCGGCCAGGTCGAGGACCTGCTTCCGGTGATCAGCTTCGGTTCCAAGCAGGACAGCGTGACCGAGAAGCGGCATACGGAATTCGTCCAGCGCATGGTCGGACGAGGATACACCGAGCGTCAGGTCCGCCGGCTGGTGGACTGGTACATGCGGGTCAACAAGGCGGGCTGAAACCGGTCAGGGGTCCGTCATGCCAATTTTCATCGACCGCCGACTGAACCCGAAGGACAAGAGCCTCGGCAATCGCCAGCGCTTCATCCGGCGTGCCCACAACGAACTCAAGCAAAGCATACGGGACCGGATCCGGGCCGGCAGGATAGCCGATGTCGATGCCGAACACGCCGTTTCGATGCCTGTCAAGGGCACGAGCGAACCGAGCTTCAGCGACGCCAGGGACAGCGGCAGGCGCCGTCACGTGCTGCCCGGCAACAAGCATTTCACGCCGGGCGACCGGCTTCCCAGGCCGGCTCCGGGCATGCCCGGTTCCGGACCGGGCCTGAAGGACCAGGAAGACGATTTCCGCTTCGTGCTGTCACGCGAGGAGGTGCTCGATCTGTTCTTCGAGGACCTGGAACTGCCCGACATGGTCAAGGTCAACCTGAAGGAGATCCTTGCCTTCAAGCCACGTCGCGCCGGCTTCACGACAACCGGTTCGCCGACCAGCATCAATGTCGGCCGCACCATGCGAAACAGCCACGGTCGCCGCATTGCGCTGAGGCGCCCCAAACGGGAAGACCTCGATGCGATCGCGCGCGAAATCGCGGTTCTTGAGAACGACGCGCCGAGCGCTGCGGCGCGCGAACGGATCGCCGCGCTGCGGGCCGAACTGGAGCGGCTGGAGCGGCGACGGCGGCTGATCGCCTATGTCGACCCGGTCGACATACGCTACAACCGCTTCGACGCCCAGCCCGTGCCGAACGCCAACGCCGTCATGTTCTGCCTCATGGACGTGTCAGGCTCGATGGGCGAGCGCGAAAAAGACATGGCCAAGCGTTTCTTCGTGCTGCTGCATCTGTTCCTGAAGCGCCGCTACGACGCCACGGAGATCGTCTTCATCCGCCACACGCATCAGGCTCAGGAAGTGGACGAGGAGACGTTCTTCTACTGTCCGCAAAGCGGCGGGACGGTCGTGTCGACCGCGCTCGAGGAAATGCGCCGCATCATCGAAGAACGCTACCCCAGCAGCGAATGGAACATCTATGCGGCGCAGGCATCGGACGGCGACAATTTCGCCACCGATTCCGAGCGCTGCATAGCGCTGCTCGACGGCGAGATCATGCGCCTGTGCCAATACTTCGCCTATGTCGAAATCATCGACGAACGGGAGAGCCATATCTTCGGTTCGACCAAAAACGGCACGTCCCTTTGGCACGCCTATGAGACGGTCTGCGCGCACTGGCCGAATTTCCAGATGAGACGCATCGCCACGCCGGCGGACATCTATTCGGTGTTCCGCCAGTTGTTCACCAGGCGGGCGGGCGCGCCGAACGGCTGAAGGGAAACGTGGGATGGCAAGGTTTGCAGCCGGATCCGGATTGCTGTTTTCGGGCTCCGACTGGGATTTCCAGATGCTGTCGCGTGCCTATGACGCGATCGAGGCGATCGCGGTCGAGGACCTTCACCTCGACGTCTATCCGGTGCAGATGGAGATCATCTCGTCGGAGCAGATGCTGGACGCCTACTCCTCGGTCGGCATGCCGCTGATGTATCGCCACTGGTCGTTCGGCAAGCATTTCCTCTACCAACAGCTGCTCTATCACAAGGGCGGGCGCGGCCTCGCCTATGAACTCGTCATCAACTCCAACCCCTGCATCGTCTATCTGATGGAAGAAAACACCATGGCCCTGCAGGCCCTGGTGACGGCCCATGCGGCGCTCGGCCACAATCATTTCTTCAAGAACAACCAGTTGTTCCGGCAATGGGCCGACGCAGGCTCGATACTGAGCTACCTGGATTTTGCCAAGGGCTACATCGCCCGCTGCGAGGAACGCCACGGCCTGGCCGCCGTCGAGGCCATCCTGGACGCGGCCCATGCCCTGATGGAGCAGGGCGTGTTCCGCTACCGCCGTCCGCCGAAACTGTCTCCCGAAAAGCAGAAGGAGGGTGTTCGCGAGCGCCTCGAATACGAGGAGCGCTCCTACAACGACCTGTGGCGCACTCTGCCCGCGCAGTCCAAGGACGGTCAGCGCGACAAGAGCAAGCCGGAGGACGGCGCGGCCGAGCGCAAGGCATCACTGAACCTTCCCGAGGAAAATCTGCTCTATTTCCTGGAAAAGAACAGTCTGGTCCTCGAGCCCTGGCAACGCGAAATCCTCAGGATCGTGCGGATCATCGCCCAATATTTTTACCCGCAGCGCCAAACGCAGGTCATGAACGAGGGTTGCGCCACCTTCGTCCACTACACCTTGATGAACACGCTGTTCGACCGGGGCATGATCGGCGAAGGCTCCATGCTGGAAATCCTCAAGAACCACTCCAACGTGATCTTCCAGCCGGCATTCGACGATCCCCGCTTCTCGGGCATCAACCCCTATGCGCTGGGCCTCGACATGATGCAGGACATCCAGCGCATGGCGACCGAGCCCACAGCCGAGGATCGCGATTGGTTTCCCGGTATCGCAGGCAGCGGCGACTGGCGCGAAATCCTGCTTGACGCGTGGGCCAACCACCGCGACGAATCCTTTATCCGCCAGTATCTCAGTCCGGCCCTGATCCGGAAGTGGCGGCTTTTCGTGCTTGCCGACACGGCCAGCGAGCCGCACTACGAAGTCGCGTCGATCCACAACGAGCGTGGCTACGAGAAGATACGGTCGGCGCTGGCCGACAGCTACGACATCGGCGCGAACCGACCGGACATCCAGGTCGTGGACGTGGATCTGCTCGGCGACCGGCAATTGCGCCTCCAGCACAAGGTCAAGGACGGCATCGTGCTGGAGGACGCCGGCCGTGACGCGACGCTGCGGCATATCCGCAGGCTCTGGGGCTACGACGTCAGCCTGGTCGGGGTGGATGCGGAAACCGGCGCCATCCTCTACGAACGAAACGCGCATCCGGAGGGATAGCGAAAGCGGGAAGCCGAAAGGACGGGATCGGACTATTCCGGTCGCCACGACAGCGCGGACACCGTCACCAGACAGAATGCGAGCAGCGCAAGGGCGGCATTGACCGCATGAGAATACTCCCATTGCCGCCTCAGCGTTTCCCAGTTTTCCGGAAGAGCGATCCAGTTGTCCGTCGCCCGGTTCGCAGGGAAGGTCCAGATGAAGAAGACGGCCAGCATCGCGACGAAGCACAGCGCCGCGAGCGTCGCCGACCGGAACGGCAGATCCTGGCGCCTGACGAGGACGGCGAGCACCGCGCTCAAGACGGCGCCCGCAGGCCAGAGGACCCCGAGTATC
>JAFKJW010000195.1:38509-93222 GCA_017305925.1 Hyphomicrobiales bacterium
CGGGCGGCGGCAAGCCGATCTTGTTTGGCAAGGCGAAAAGATGCGCGCCGGAGGGAACGAGAGCCAGCGCCGATATGACGAGGGCGAAAAACTGGAATGTCCGGACGGTCATGCGGAAGGTTCCTCCGGCCCAAACCGGCGTCGGCGACGAAGGTTCCCGCCGCCGGGCGGGAGGAAGGGATGCGGGTGCGTTCCCGCGGACAATGGGATGATCGGAAATCGCGCCGTTCACTCCGATCCTCTCGCGGCCACGGCCGCTTCCAGGCGTGGCCCGCAAAGCCGGCCGCCGGGAAGAGCCGGTCCAAATGCCCAGCGATACCTACGCCGGTGAAATGCTGTCCAGCCCTGCATCCTCGCCGAAATTGCGCAGGATCCATTCCTTCACCGTCCTGATCGCAATGCTTTGGTTCGGCCTCTTGCGCTCGATGAGATAGAAGGAGCGATTGGATTTCTTGCGCTCCGGAAACGGCTGCACGAGGATCCCCCGGTTCAGATAATACTGGCACGTCACATCGTCGCCGATAGCGACGCCGAAGCCGTGCGCGGCCGTCTCGATGGAGAGGAAGTCGTTGCCCATATAGTGCCTGGCCTGCGGCATGTTGCTCATCCTGACGCACGAAAACCAGGTTTCCCAGTCATTGTCGTCATTGGCATAGAGAAGCGGCACCTTGTGCAGGTCGTGTGGCGAGTTCAGCCCCTTCGCGACCGTCGGACTGCAAACCGGAAAAAGCTCGACCTCGCGAAGCAGGATCGTCTGGTGGTTCTTCCAGACCCCGTTTCCGTAGCGGATGCATAGATCCACGTCAGAGCCGATCACCGCCTTCCATTCCACCGAGGAGCGCAACCCGATGCGCAATCCCGGATGGCTGGACAGAAACGGCGTTATGGCCTTGACGAGCCAAAGGGTCGTGATTGCGGGCGGACAGCTGATGATCACTTCGCCTCGAATCTCCGGCGACTGGAGATCGGCGACCGCATCGGCCAGGAGATCGAAGCCCTCGCCCAAGAGGCTCATGGTGCGCTGTCCTGCCGGCGTCAGCGAAAAGCGGTTGCCGCGCCGCGCAAGAAGCGTGGTGCCGGTGAACGCCTCCAATGTCTTGATCTGGTGGCTGACGGCGCTTTGGGTCACGCCGAGCTCCTCGGCGGCGCGTGTGATCGAGCCTTGCCGGGCGGTTGCCTCGAAGGCCCGGAGCGAGTTCAGGGACGGGAGGCGGCGATAGGGTACCTGCATGAATTTTTCTCAGGTGTGTCGTCGTAAAATTCTCGCTTGTGCCCCTGCTTTTGTCGAGGTCATAAATCAAATGTGTATGCCCGCAATTCGCAGGGACGCGCGCCTTCGATACTTTTTTGAAGGTTTGTGCATTCGGGAATCCACCGTCCCGAGCAGAAGAGGAGCCACGGGGATTGCGAATTTTGCTGATCAATCCAAACAGCAATCGCGACTTTACCGAGGCCATGGATCGCAGCGTCGCCCCCTTGCGGGCGCCTGATACCCGTCGGATCGACTGCGTTTCCCTCGAAGGAACGCCGCGCGGCATCGAAACGCAACGGGACATCGACAGCGTGATCGAGCCGCTATGCCGGCTGGTCGAACAGGAAGCGGCGGCGACCGACGCCTTCGTGATCGGCTGCTTCGCCGATACCGGGCTCTATTCCGCCCGCGAGGTCACGACCAAACCCGTCCTCGGCATCTGCGAAGCCGGGCTGGCGACGGCCCTGAACCTCGGCGAACGCTTCGGCGTGATCTCGACGGATGCGGCGACCGTCAATGCCGATCTGCGCCTGGTGCGCACCTATGGCCTGCTGGAACGCTGCGTCGGTTTCGAGCCGGTGAACCTGCCGGTTGCAGAGGTCGCGACCTCGAACGAGACCCCCGAACGCCTGCGTTCGGCGGGCGCCAAGCTCAAGGCCAACGGGGCGGAGGCGATCGTGCTCGGATGCGCGGGGATGACGTCTCACAGGGCGCTGCTGCGGGAAAAGCTCGGGCTTCCGGTCATCGATCCCTGTATCAGCGCGGTGGCCATGGCCATCGGCATCGTCGCACTGGGCCAAGAGTAGAGGCATGTCGCTTCGCGAGAAATTGCTGCCGGACTACGATCGGGGCCTCGATCTCGAAGGTTTCTCCGGCGACAGGCTGGCCGACAGGCTTTCCGCCATCGCCGAGATCGGCCTGACGACGGAGGCGGGCTCCTGCCGGCCGGGCTACTCGCAGGCCGAAAGGCAGGCCAAGGACCTGGTATGCGACTGGATGCGGGAAGCCGGCCTCGCCGTTCGCCGCGATGCCGCCGGCAATTGCTTCGGCCGGCTTGCCGGCAGGAACGACCATCTGTCCGTCATCCTGTGCGGATCGCATATAGACACCGTTCCGAACGGCGGCCATTTCGATGGCGTCCTCGGGGTTCTGCTGGCGCTCGAGACGGTGGAAATGTGGAAGGCAACGGGCTTCGAGCCTGAACGCCCCTACGAAATCGTGATCTTCTCGGAGGAAGAGGGGAGCAGCTTCAACGTCGGCTGCGTCGGCAGCAGCGCCGTTGCCGGAGCGCCCCTCACAGGACAGCTCGGCAGAGTCAGCGACCATGAGGGGCGGAGCTTCGCCTCCGCCGTCGAAGAGGTCGGTCTCTCGCTCGCGGACTTTCCGGCCGCCCGACGGGATCTTTCGCAGATCGCCGCTTTCGTCGAGGTCCATATCGAGCAGGGCCTTGTCCTCGAAAGGCACGGTCTGCCTGTCGGGATCGTCAATGGAATCTGCGGGCTGGCGGCGCTGGACGTCACGGTCACCGGGCAGGCGGGCCACGCCGGAACGACGCCGATGAACTACCGGCGCGACGCGCTGGTGGCGGCGAGCCGCATCGTGACCGCCATCAGCGAGCTTCCCGGCCAGATCAGCGAGACAGCCGTCGCCACGGTCGGTCAGCTGAAAGTGTCGCCGAACGGCAGCAATGTCGTGCCCGGCAAGGTCCGCTTCAGCGTCGATATCCGCGACGTCGCCAACGAACCGCTGGAGCGGCTGGTGACACGCATCGTCGAGGCGGCGGCGGGAATTGCCGCGGCATCGGGGCTCGGGCTTTCCTGGTCGCGGACCTTCTCCCAGCCGGCAATCGCGGTGGACCCGAGGCTGAAGACCCTGCAGGCGGAGGCGATGCGCGCCCTCAACCTCGCCGCCTTCGAGATGCCGAGCGGGGCCGGCCATGACGCCATGATCCTTGGGGCGCATGTGCCGATGGCGATGTTCTTCGTCCGCAGCAAGGACGGCATCAGCCACAACCCGCTCGAATTTTCCTCCCTGAACGACTGCGCGATCGCCGCGCGTGCGCTGTCGCGCTTCCTGGCGCGGCTCGTCTCCAACACGGACTGAATCTGGGTGCCCCGATGTTCGATCTGATTGTCAAGAATGCCAAAATCGTCGGCGAAAATCGTGTCGTTCAGGCCAATTTGTGCGTGAAGGACGGCCGCTTCGCCGCCATCGGCACGGATGAAATGCCGGCGCGCGAAACGATCGATGCCGCCGGCCGCCTCGTCTTCCCGGGGGCTGTCGATCCGCACGTCCACTTTAACGATCCCGGCATGACGGAGGGCGAGGACTTCTATACCGGCTCGTCCGCGGCGGTCGCGGGCGGCATCACCAGCGTTTTCGAAATGCCGCTGACCAATCCGCTGACGCAGGACGAGCCCTCCTTCCTCCTGAAGAAATCCGAGGCGTCGAAGAAGTCCGTCGCCGATTTCGGCCTCTATTTGGCGCTCACGCCGGACAATTCGTCCAGGGTCGGCAAGCTGATGGAATTGCAGCCTATCGGCTTCAAGGCGTTCATGTCGTATTCGCCCGAAATCCCCATGGTCAAGGATGGGGAACTGCTGGCCGGCATGCGGGCGATCAGGGCGGCGAATTCCCGTATCGCGGTCCACTGCGAAAACAACGAAATCATCACCTACCTCTCCAGGGAGCTGGAAGCATCGGGACGGCGCGACCCGCGCGCCTATGCCGAGAGCCGTCCCGACTACGCCGAATGGGAAGCCATCCAGCGGGCGGTGACCCTTGCCATCATTGCCGGGGTGCAATTGCACGTCGTCCATTCGAGCACGCCGGAAGGGGCGCGGATCGTCGCCGAGGCACGCGCCGCCGGCCACCCGATCAGCGTCGAGACCGCCCAGCACTTCCTTTTCCTCGACCTCGAGGATTTCCAGCGGATCGGGCCGTTCGCCCAATGCAACCCGCCGCTGCGTGCGCCGGAAAATGCGGACCGGCTCTGGCTGGCGATCCGCAACGGCAATATCGACTGCGTGGCCACCGACCACGCTCCCTACACGATCGAGGAAAAGCTGAGCGGCAAGGATTCCGTCTGGACGACGCCGGCGGGCCTCAACCATATCCAGACGGCCAACCAGCTTTTGATCGGCGAAGGGATCAGGCGCGACATCCCCCTCACCCGCCTCGCGCAATTGTTCGCGACCGCACCGGCGAAGCTGTTCAACATCTACCCGCAAAAGGGAGCCATCACCATCGGCGGCGACGCCGACATGTTCCTGTTCGATCCCGAGGAAGAATGGACGGTTGTTCCCGAGCACACTTTCTACAAGCAGAAGTGGACTCCGTTCGCAGGCATGAAGGTGACCGGGCGGGTGAAACGCACATGGGTGCGCGGGACCACCGTCTACGAAGACGGCGCGCCCATGGGCGCCATAACGGTAAAACCCGGCTTCGGACGATTCATACCGGGTAGGACCGGCACTGCCGCATCCTGAAACGACTGGCGTGGACGGGGAGCCGGCTCGTCGACAAGGCGGGCCTGAGGCGCAACAATAGACCTGGGAGAAAGATCATGAGCACTGAAAGCGCAGACAACACCAACCGGACATCGGATGGCCACCCCTTCTGCCTGTCCAGACGTTCCGTGCTGACGGCGGGGGCCGCGGGCCTGGCTCTCTCCTTCATGGGCGGGCGCGCATTCGCGGCCGGCAAGGACACGCTCGTCGTCACCTCCGGCGCCGACGCGGTGACGCTCGATCCGGGCGCATCCTTCGACGGACAGTCGCCGCTCCTGTGGCGCGGCGTCTATGAATCGCTGCTGGACTACAAGGGCGATACTCTGGAGTTCGTCCCCTCGCTTGCCGAGAGCTACGACGTCTCGGACGACAAGAAGACCTATACGTTCAGGATCAGGAAGAACGTCAAGTTCACCGACGGCGAGGTTCTCGACGCCGCGGCGGTGAAATTCAACATAGAAAGACAGATCAAGATCAAGCTGGGCATCGCCTTCGCGTTGGGCCCGGTGACGTCCATCGAAACCCCCGACAACGACACCGTGGTGCTCAAGCTGAAAGAGCCGTCGGACGGGTTCCTTTCCGCCTTCGCGTCGCTGGTGACGGTCGGCATGATCTCGCCCAAGGCCATCCGCGACAACGAGAAGGACGACGATGGCGCCCAGGACTGGCTGCGCAGCAACATGGTCGGCACCGGCCCCTACATGATGCGCTCCTACACGCAATCCCAGCAGGCGGTGATGGTGCGCAACCCGGACTACTGGCGCGGATGGGAGGGCGACCACTTCGAGCGCATCATCGTGAAATATGTGCACGAAGCCAGCAGCGCGCGCCTGTTCCTCGAGCAGGGGGAAACCGACGTCGCCCTGTTCATGCCGGACGACGTGGTGGAATCGCTCGACGGCAAGCCCGGCCTGACGGTGACGAACGTGCCGTCGTTCGACCTCTATTATCTGATGATGAACTGCAAGCATGGACCGACCGCCGACGTGCGGGTGCGGCGCGCCATCGCGCATGGCTTCAACTACGATGCGTTCATCCAGGGCACGCTGCGGGGGAAGGCCAAGCGCGCCCGCGGTCCGGTCCCCAGCAACTTCGTGGGCCATGCGGCGGATATGCCGATCTACGACTTCGATCCTGAAAAGGCCAAGAAGATGCTTGCCGAGGCCGGTTTCCCGGACGGCGGCTTCAAGCTCAAATACACCTACGAATCGGGCTATTTCTGGAAGCGGCCGCTGGGCGAGCTCTTTCAGTCCAACATGAAGGACCTTGGCATAGAGGTGGAGATCCAGGAACTGTCTCCTGCCGCCTGGGCCGGCCTGCTGTCCAATCCCGATACCGCCGACCACAGCTTCGGCGTGGTGTGGTGGCCGACGCTGGCAACCCCGTATGACTATCTGTGGTCGTTGTTCCATACCGATGCGCAGGGCAGTGCGGGCTACAACTGGGGCTACTACTCCAATCCGGACGTCGACAAGCTGCTGAACGAGGGCATGGTGGAGCCGGATGAAGCCAAGCGGTTCGAGCTCTACGCCCGCGCCCAGAAACTGATCGTCGAGGATTCGCCGGCGCTCTTCGTTTATGAGAAGAATTATCGTATGCCCGCCAGCGACAAGCTGAAGGGCTTCGTCTTCAACGGCATGCGCACGGCAACGCTCGACTTCTACAATCTGAGCAGTTCCTGACATGACGGGAGCCTCCTGCAACGGTGATCCCGAATGATCCGGTTTATCGGCAGGAGGCTGCTGTTTCTGTGCTTTGTGCTGCTGGGCATAAGCGTCATAACCTTTGCGCTGACCCATCTGGTCCCCGGCGACCCGGCCCGCCTGATGGCGGGCCAGCACGCCACCGGCGAACAGGTCAAGGAACTGGCGCAGCGTTACGGGCTGGACAAGCCGGTCATCACCCAGTTCTGGATTTACATGAAAGGCCTGCTGAGCGGCGATCTCGGCATGTCGTTGACCAACCGCCGGCCCGTGCTCGAGGATCTGAGGCAGTTCCTGCCGGCCAGCGTCGAGCTTACCGCCGCCGCGGTGCTGCTCGTCGTCCTTGTCGGTTTGCCGATCGGCCTGTTGACCGGCGCGCGGCGCGGCAAGATGCTCGACCATTTGATGCGCTTCCTCACCGTCAGCGGCGTATCGATGCCGATCTTCTGGCTCGGCATCCTGATGCAGATCCTGTTCTATCAGCATCTCAAGCTGCTGCCGCTCGGCGGCAGGCTGGGGGTGCTCGACATCGAGCCTCCGCATGTCACCGGCTTCTACCTGATCGACACCCTTCTCGATGGCGACTACGCGACCTTCTCCTCCGCGCTGATCCATCTCATCCTGCCGGCCACCACCCTGGCGGCGGGAAGCATCGCGGTGATTTCGCGGATGATGCGCGCCTCGGTGATCGAAGTGCTCGACGCGGACTACGTGCGGACCGCGCAGGCCAAGGGGCTGCCGGCGGGCGCGGTGCTGCGCTTCCACGTCTTCCGCAACGCCCTTATTCCGACGACCACCATACTTGGCTTGCAGGTGGGGGCGCTGCTCGCCGGAAACGTGCTGGCCGAGGTCGTCTTCAACTGGCCGGGGATCGGCCTCTACGCCGTCAATGCCATCAAGAACCTAGACTATCCCGCCATCATGGGCGTTACGCTCGCCATCTCGGTCATCTACGTATTCGTCAATCTGCTTGTCGATATCGCCTATGTCATGCTCGATCCCCGCATCAGCTTTGACGGGGTGGCCTAGCCATGGCCGAAAACGCCGCAATGCAGCCGCGGGCGACAGTCCCCCTACGCAGGCAGCGAAATCTGCTGCATCGCATTCTCGCCAATCCGCTCAGCGCCATCGGCGCGGCGTTGGTCTGTCTTGCGATCCTGGTCGCGCTGCTTGCTCCACGGATCGCGCCGCTCGATCCGATCGCGATGGACTTGCCGAACCGGCTGATGCCGCCGAGCACCGCGCACTGGTTCGGCACCGACGACAGCGGCCGCGACATCCTTTCGCGCGTCATCCACGGCACGCGCTATTCCCTGATAGCGGCCTTCGGAATTCTCGCGCTCGCTTCGCTGGCCGGAACGATCATCGGACTGGCGGCGGGACTGTTCGGCGGATGGCTCGACGAATTGCTGATGCGCGTGACCGATATGTTCCTCGCCTTCCCGGCACTGGTGCTCGCCATGGCGCTGACGGCCGCCCTTGGCCCGAGCCTTTTCAACGCGGTGATGGCCACCGCGCTGGTCTGGTGGCCGTGGTATGCGCGGCTGGTGCGCGGGCAGGCGCTCCAGCTCAAGAACGAGGCCTATGTCGAGGCCGCGGTCATTGCAGGCGCCTCGCGCTCGCGCATCGCCTTCCACCATATCCTGCGCAACTGCCTGACCCCGCTCATCGTCCAGATCAGCCTCGACATGGGCTATGCGATCCTGACCCTTGCCGGCCTCTCCTTCGTCGGGCTCGGGGCGCAGCCGCCGGCGCCGGAATGGGGCTCGATGGTTTCCGTCGGGCGCGACTATTTTCTCGACAACTGGTGGATGGTCACGTTCCCGGGCCTGGCGATCTTCATCACCGTCATGGCTTTCAACCTTCTGGGAGACGGCATCCAGGAGGCCCTTTCGCCGAGGGCGCCGCGCTGATGCCGGCCGCCAAGACAAGATCGCTCGAGACCGGCAGGGGTTCCGCCATGCGCCGGATCGTCGTCCGCGCGCCGGGAGGTCCGGAAGCAATGCGGGTGGAGGAGGCGCCGACACCTGCGCCCGGCCCAGGCGAGGTTGCCGTGGACGTCGCCTATTGCGGCTGCAACTGGGCCGACGTCATGGTCCGCAACAACAGCTACCCGCACCCGACGCGGTATCCGGTCGTGCCTGGCTGCGAGATATCGGGCCGTATCCGTGCCCTGGGCGAAGGCGTCGACGGCTTCGAGGTCGGCCAATCCGTCGCCGCCTGCCCGCCCGAGGACGGCGGCTACGCCGATGTCTGCGTCGTTCCGGCCAGGGACATCATCCCGCTGCCGCCGAACATGCCGCTCGACCTGGCGGCAGCCTTTCCCTTGCAGGGTTTGACGGCGCAGCTGATGCTGCATGATGTCGGGCGCGTGGGAAAGGGTTCGGCCGTGCTTATCCACGCCATCGGCGGGGGTGTCGGGCTGTGCCTGACCCAGCTTGCCGTGAAAGCGGGATGCCGGGTCCTCGGGACCGTGGGAACGGCGGGCAAGGACAAGCGGCCGCTCGATCTCGGCGCCGAGCGCGTCGTCGACCGCAATCAGGAAGACTTCGCCGCAGCCGCCCTCGCGTGGACGCAGGGAAGAGGCGTCGATTTCGTCTACGATTCCGTTGGCGCGGCGACGCTCGATCGCAGCTTCGATGCGATCCGGAAATTCGGCCATATCGTCAGCTATGGCGAGGCGAGCGGCAGGCCGTTCGCCAATATCTGGGAGCGGATGGTTCCCAGATCCGTCACCTTCAGCCGTTTCCATCTGGGTCACGCAGACCCGGACTCCGCCAGCTGGAAGAATGCGGTCGCAGCGGTGCTCGAAGCCGTTCGGTGCGGAGGGCTGAAGATATTCATCGAGGAGGTCTATCCGCTCGAAAGGGCGGCGGACATGCACGGGCGTCTGGAATCCAGGCAGGTCTCGGGAAAGCTGCTGCTTTCCGTCGGCGGAGAATTGTAGCGGATCGTGATGCAACCCATTCTTTCCGTATCCGATCTGCGCGTCTCGTTCCGGTCTTCGGACGGATGGACACCGATCGTCCACGGCCTGTCGTTCGACGTTCCCGCCGGAAGCACCCTGGCGATGGTGGGTGGCTCCGGGTCCGGCAAGAGCGTCACCGCGCTGGCCACCATGCGACTTTTGCCGCCCGACAGGGCCCGCGTCACCGGCGAGGTCCGGCTGGACGGGCGCTCGCTGCTCGATCTGCCGGAAACGGCCATGTGCGCCGTACGCGGCAACGAGATCGCCATGATCTTCCAGGAGCCGATGACGAGCCTCAACCCCACGGCGAGGGTCGGCTTCCAGATCAGCGAGGTCCTGAGGCGCCACCGGGGCATGTCGGCGGCCGAGGCGCAGGCGGAAAGCGTCCGGCTGCTGGACCGCGTGCGGATTCCCGCCGCGTCGGCCCGCGTTCACGATTTTCCGCATCTGATGTCCGGCGGCATGCGCCAGCGCGTGATGATAGCCATGGCGCTGGCCTGCCGGCCGAAGCTTCTGATCGCCGACGAGCCGACGACGGCGCTCGACGTCACCGTGCAGGCGCAAATCCTCGACCTGCTGCGGACGCTGCAACAGGAGGATGGATTGAGCATCCTGTTCATCACGCACGATCTGGGCGTGGTGGCCGAAATCGCCGACGACATCATCGTCATGCAGCACGGCGAGGCGGTGGAACGGGGTACGTCGCAGGCCATCTTCAGCCAGCCCGGCCACCCCTATACGCGGACCCTGCTCGCGGCCGCCCCGAGGATCGGCGCGACGGCAGGCGGGCAGGCGCCGGAAAGCGCGGTGCATGTCGCGGCAGTCGAGGACCCCGACCCCAGGGATAGCGGGGGAGCAGGCAAGCCCCTGCTGGTGGTGAGAAACCTGAGCAAGCGCTTCGACGTCAGGAAAGGCGTGTGGGGCAAGGTGACAGGGCGGATCCACGCCGTGGAAGACATCTCCTTCGAAATCCGGGAGGGAGAGACGCTGTCGCTGGTGGGTGAATCCGGTTCCGGCAAATCCACCACGGGCCGCTGCGTGATCGGCCTCACCAGACCTTCCTCGGGAACCATCGAGCTGCATGGCAGCAGCCTGACGGAGCAGGGGAAAGGGCCCGGACATCGCAACCGCATGCAGATGGTGTTCCAGGACCCCTATGCGAGCCTCAATCCGCGCATGCGCATCGGCGACAGCATTGCCGAGCCGCTGGTGGTGCAGGGGGAAATGGGGTGTGCCCAGATCGCGGCGCGGGTCGAGGAGCTGCTTGAAAACGTCGGGCTCTCGGGGGATATGCGCAATCGTTTCCCGCACGAATTCTCCGGCGGCCAAAGGCAGCGCATTTGCATCGCCCGTGCCCTGTCGATGAAGCCGGACCTGCTCATCGCCGACGAAGCCGTTTCCGCGCTCGACGTCTCGATCAAGGCCCAGATCATCGATCTCATGCTCGACCTGCAACGGAAGATGAAGCTGGCATTCCTCTTCATTTCCCACGACATGGCGGTGGTCGAGCGCATCAGCCATCGCGTCGCCGTGATGTATCTCGGGGAGCTCGTGGAAATCGGCGCGCGCGCCAGCGTGTTCGGCCGGCCGCAGCACCCTTACACGAAACGCCTGCTTTCGGCGGTGCCGGTGGCGGATCCGGCGCGGCGACACGTGCGTCCGAAACTCGACAGCGAAGAACTGAGGAGCCCGCTGCGTCCGCTGGACTACCGGCATCGCGTGCCCACATACAAAAGCGTCGGACCGGACCATCTGGTGCAGGAATGGGAATGACGGCGAGCGATCGCCAGCTTCAGGACAACGATAGCCGGGAACTGCAATGAGAACGCGTCCGGGCGAACGAGGTCGAAGACGTACGACGTGGCCTCCGTTTCGGCGCCGGGTACCGTCCTTATCCGCTCGCTTGCGCACATCTGGCGGCGAGGACCGTCCCCGTCCGCCCGACCAGATCGGGGATAACCCCTGCGCTTTCCCAGGCATGGATGGAGACGACCATCGGCGGCTCCGTGCCGAAAGGAGTGTATTGCCTGATCTGATATCCGGCCGCCGCGTTCCTGAGCGGAAGGGACAGGCCGAGGCCGGCCTCCACCCTATTTCCGGGCGTGGCCGTCGGCCGCTACAATCCTGAAGCCGGAGCCGTCCTGGCCAGCCGTCGTGGGAGCCCGAAATGCTTCGCCGTTCGATCCTCGCAGGTGCTGCGTCTTTGCTGCTGACGGCTGTTCCTCTCGCTGAAACGGGCAAAGCCATGAGCGCGACATCACTGCATGCGGCGGCCGAAGGCAACGATGCCGCCGCCATCAAGACGCTTCTTGCCGCGGGTGCGGAAATCGACGCGCGCAACGGCAGCGGCGCCACCGCGCTGCTGGTTGCAACCCACGGCAACAGGGTCGAGGCCGCCAAGGCGTTGATCGATGCCGGTGCCGACGTGAACGCCAAGGACAGGATCGAGGACAGCCCCTACCTCTATGCCGGGGCGCGCGGGCATCTCGAAATCCTCAAGATGACGCTTCGCCATGGCGCGGATCTCAAAAGCACCAACCGTTACGGCGGCACCGCTCTGATCCCGGCCTCGGAGCGTGGTCATGTCGAGACGGTGCGCACGCTGATTGCAGCCGGTGTCGATGTCGATCACGTCAACAAACTGGGCTGGACGGCACTCCTGGAGGCGATCATCCTCGGCAATGGCGGCCCCCGCCACCAGCAGATCGTGGAGTTGCTCGTCGAAGCCGGTGCCGATGTCGATCTGGCGGACGGAAAGGGCGTGACGCCGCTCCAGCACGCCCGCACGGCCGGCTACAAGGAAATCGAGGCGATCCTGCTGGCGGCCAAGGCCCGCCGAGAATAAGGCCCGCTGGGAATAAAGCTCGCCGAGAATCGGGCATCGATTGAGTGTCGAAGGAAGACCGCCATGGACGATGAAAGCCGCTTTCTGTGCGAGGCTATAGAATTGGCCCGCGCCAATATCGGCAAGGGCGGCCGTCCTTTCGGCGCCGTTCTGGTCCGCGACGGCGAGGTGATTGCCGCGGCGGTGAACGAGATTCACGCAACCAACGACCCGACGTCCCATGCGGAAATGAATGCGGTCCGCGCTGCCAGTCGCAAGCTCGGGTCGCCCGACCTCCGCGGCTGCGTCGTCTATGCCAGCGGCCACCCCTGCCCCATGTGCCTGGCGGCGATGCGGCTGTCCGGCGTGGGCGAGGTCTTCTACGCCTATTCCAACGAGGACGGCGCGCCGTTCGGGCTTTCGACCGCGGCGATCTATGAAGATCTCGCCAGACCCTTCCCCGAGCAATCCATGGCGATCCGCCATGTGCCGGTGCGGCCGGAGGGCCAAGCGGATTTGTACGCCGCGTGGGCCGAAGCGCAAGGCAGGTTGAAATAACGACATGGTCTCGGGAGAGCCCTTACGCACCGGGCATATTCCGTTGCTGGCGGCCGTCGCCCTGGTCGGCCTCAATCTGAGGCCGTTCATCACCGGCATCGGACCGCTCGCCTCCGACATCAGCGCGCAGACCGGCCTGGATCTGAAGGGCATATCGCTGCTGACGCTGGTGCCGATGCTTCTGATGGGCGTGTTCGCCTTCGCCGGCCCTTTCCTTCAGGCCCGCATCGGCGCTCGGCGCCTGGTCGTCGCTTCCCTTGCCGTTCTTGTTCTCGGCTCGCTGCTGCGGCTGTTTGCGGCGAACGGCTGGCAGATGGTGGGAACGGCGGCCCTGCTCGGGCTGGGGGTGGCCGTCATACAGGCGGTGTTTCCCGGCATCGTCAAGAAGCAGTTTCCCGGCCATGTCGGCCTCGTCATGGGCCTTTACTCGGCGACGCTGATGGGGGGCGGCGCGCTCGGCGCACAGGCGGCACCGCTGATTGCCGCGGCCGGCGGCGGGTGGCGCGCCGGCCTTGCCTGGATGGCCGTTCCGGCCGCGCTGGCGCTGTGGCTTGCCGCACGCTCCCTGCCGCGCGACAGCGTCGCGAGGCAGGGGGGCGTAAGCGCGATCGCCATGCTCCGGCGACCGCGCGTCTGGCTGCTGATGGCGTGCTTCGGTCTGGTCAATGGCGGTTACGCGACCGTCGTGGCATGGCTCGCGCCCTTCTATCAGGACCACGGCTGGAGCGCCGCCGCCAGCGGCAGCCTGCTGGCGATCGTGGCGGCGTCCCAGGCGCTGGCGGCGCTGTTTCTGCCTATGCTGGCCAGGAGCAGGGATCTGCGGCCGTGGCTGTGGCTGACGCTGGCCATGCAGGCGGCAGGCTTCGCCGCGCTGGCCTTCCGGCCCGAGGTGGCGCCGCTCCCCTCCGCCATGCTGCTGGGGGCCGGTCTGGGCGGATGCTTCGCCCTGTCGATGATCGTGGCGCTCGACCACCTGCCCGACCCTGCCGCGGCCGGGACCCTGTCGGCGCTCATGCAGGGCGGCGGCTTCCTGATGACCGCGCTGCCGCCATGGGTCGTCGCCGCCCTGCACGACCTCACCGGCAGCTTCGTCGCCGGCTGGATATTGCACCTGGTCTCGGTCGGGGTCGTTGCCGTTCTCTACTGGCGTGTGACCCCGGCGAGCTATGCCGGGGCAATGGGCGTGCCCGTGCCGAATGTCGATGGCGAGCGACCGCCAGGGCAGGCAGCCGCAGGAAATGCGCGCGCGTGACCTCATTGGGGAAGCGTGTTGCCGACGGCGCGGGCGCTCAAGCGTCGAGGACCCGAACGCTCGCTGACGCTTCCGTTCATCCGGGCCGACGGATGCCTTGAAATCCGGCAGCTTGCTCCGGACAGCGCGCTCTATGCGGGCCTGCCGTGGCAATCCGACGAGTTGACGAACAATCCCGTCGGTTTGGTGTTCTACCGATGAACGGCGCCGGAGCCCATGTCAGGCCGCTTTTCGCCAAGCGCCGGATGGGTGCCCGTCATGGATATGATCGTCCCGCTCAAGAGCGCCTGACCGGGCATGAGCGTATGGTTCCTGAGGCATCTGGAAGGATAACCGCAATGTTCCGGAGCAGACCGAGATTCAAGGATCGGAAGGACGCCGGACACAAGCTCGCGCAGGCTTTGAGCGGACTCGAGGGATCCGCTCCGCTTATTCTCGCTCTGCCGCGCGGTGGTGTTCCCGTCGCCTTCGAGGTGGCAAAGGCCCTCCATGCGCCGCTCGATGTTCTGTTGGTGCGCAAGATCGGTGCGCCCGGACACGAGGAATACGGTATCGGCGCGGTCGTCGACGGTGCGAACCCGCAACTCATCCTGAACGAGGAAATCCTGGCGATCGTCCGGCCCGACCCCGGTTACATCGAGGCTGAAAAGCACCGCCAGCTTGCCGAGATCGAGCGCCGGCGAGGGCTTTATCTCGGAAACCGGCGGCCCGTCCCCGTCGCCGGCCGGACGGTCGTCCTGGTTGACGACGGCATAGCCACCGGAGGAACGGCAAGGGTCGCGCTCAAAGCCCTGCGGCAAGATCAGGCAGCCCGCATTGTCCTGGCGGTTCCGGTCGCTCCGCCCGAGACGCTGGATATCGTCCGCGACGATGCCGACGAAGTGGTCTGCCTCGCCACGCCCGATCCGTTCCTGGCGGTCGGCGCGTATTATGAGGATTTCGAGCAGACAACGGACAGCGAAGTGATCGGTTTTCTTCGCGAAGCGGAATCCTTCGGCAGGGATTCGGCAGCGCGACACGCGGTTTAGGCCTCCGCCGGGGGGCTTGCTGAACGAGAAAACAGCTTTCCTCGGGTAGGTGCGGGCAATCCGGGGAAAGTCGTCTCCGGCATCGGCATGGAATGTTCGGGTGAGTTGTTCACGCCTGTGTGAAAGGGACGGGTGCAATGCTGAGGGATCTCTGCTCGTTGATGCCGTGAACTACGCGTGAGCGTGGAGAATACCGTCAGACGCTTTCCCTCCGGTCAATCATCGAAATCTCGACGTGCGGAACCGCCGATGGCAGACCGAACAGGAGGTATGAGATGAACCCCGCCATGTCGCGCAACTGGCGCTTCGGACACCTTCTCACCGCACTGGCCGCCGCGATAGGCGCGGCATTTGCCGCCTATGCCTGGGCAACGCCCGGCAGCGGAGTCGACAACACCGGCGGCGCGCTGCTCGTCATCGGGTCCTCGATCCTGATCTTCCTGGCTTCGCTGCTGCTCGGGCTCGTTGCCGGCGTGCCGCGCTGGCTTCGTGGGCTTCTCCTGGCCCTGCTTTTCCTCGGCGTCGTTTGCACGGCGGTGGCCGGCTATTTCCTCGAATTGGATGTGCTGGTCGGCTTGATGGCCATCGCCCTCATAGGCTGGATCGTCGCGATGACGGGCGGCCTCGCAGCTTCGCCCCAGCCGGCGCTGCGATAGTCAATCCAGGAGCAGGATCATGAGAAAAACAGCAGCCGCGTTTCTGGCGTCCGCGCTGACGTTCAGCGCAACAGCCGCCCTAGCCGAAGACGCGCAAGCTCAGGACACCACCTGGCCGACGTTCAACGGCGACCTCAAGGCGCAAAAATTCTCGCCCGCCGCCCAGATCACGCCCGCCAACGTGAAGAACCTCAAGAAGGTGTGGGAGCTGCACACGGGCGACGTATCGGACGGTTCGGGCAAGGTCCCGGCGTCCGACTGGTCGGCGACGCCGCTTTTCGTCAACGACACGCTCTATCTGGGCACGCCGTTCTA
The DNA here is from genome assembly GCA_017305925.1 of Hyphomicrobiales bacterium. Taxonomy (GTDB): domain Bacteria; phylum Pseudomonadota; class Alphaproteobacteria; order Rhizobiales; family Rhizobiaceae; genus Arvimicrobium. The sequence goes on from JAFKJW010000195.1 coordinate 54,575, forward strand.
TCGCATCTTCGCCGTCGATCCCGGCACAGGGAAGGTGAAATGGAGCTTCGACACCCATGCCAAGCTCGAAGCGCCGACACAGCCGGAGATGAAGAACCGCGGCGTCGCCTACTGGCAGGCGGAGAATCCGCAAGCCGGCCAGCCATGCCAGAAGATCGTCTATATCGGCACGATGGAGGCCAAGCTGTTCGCCGTCGATGCCGACACGGGGAAGGCCTGCGAGAATTTCGGCGAAAAGGGCGTGCTCGACGTCAACCAGTGGAACAGGACCAACGGTATCTGGCCGCTGTCGCTCCTACAGCCGCCGACCGTCTACAAGGACATGCTGATCCTCGGCTGGGCCGGTCGCGACTGGGGCGAGAAGGTGACGCCGCCCGGCACGGTCTTCGGCATCGATGCCCGGACCGGCCAGCTGAAATGGACGTTCAACGCCCTGCCCCAAGACGCCGACGCCAACACCGGCACGTCCAATGTCTGGGCCTCGATGTCGGTCGATCCGGACAGCGGCATGGTCTATCTGCCGATCAGCTCGCCCAGCCCGGACTTTTTCGGCGGCGCCCGCACCGAGGACCTGCCCTACGCGACCTCGGTGACGGCGCTGGACGGCAATACCGGCAAGGTGGTCTGGTCGCGTCAGCTCGTCCATCACGACATCTGGGACTACGATACCAATTCCGCGCCGGTGCTGGTCGACATCAAGAAGGACGGCCAGACCGTTCCGGCACTGGTGCAATCGTCCAAGCAGGGCTTCCTCTACGTGCTGAACCGCAAGACCGGCGAGCCGATCTATCCGATCGAGGAGAAGCCGGTGCCGGCGTCGGACGTAAAGGGCGAAAAGGCCTCGCCGACGCAGCCGTTCGTCGCGACGCCGGAGCCCACCGTGCCGGAAAAATTCCCCGGCATATGGCCGTTCGCAGACTGGGCATCCTTCGGGTATTGCAGCCGCACGCTCGCCAATCTGCGCTATGACGGCAAGTTCACGCCTCCGAGCATCAAGGGCTCGCTGGCCTGGCCGGCCACGTCCGGCGGCGTCGAATGGGGCGGCGGCGCTGTAGACGAGACAACGGGCACCTATATCGTCAACTCGTCGGAGGTGGCGCAGATCTATCGGCTGATCCCGCGCGCCGACTACGACAAGCTGAAAGCCGACGGCAAGCTGACCTCGAGCGACTACGAGCAGAAGGGCGCCGACTACGCCTTCCACCTGGAAACCTTCCTCACCCCGTCCGGCCTGCCGTGCTGGAAGCCGCCCTACGGCACGATCTCGGCCTACAATCTGGGAACCGGCCAGCTTCTGTGGCGCAAGCCGTTCGGCGAGGTGCAGAAGTGGGGGTTCTACATGCCTGACTCCTGGGGGTCCGCGACTATCGGTGCACCCGTCATCACCGCATCGGGACTGGTGTTCATCGGAGCGTCGATGGACGGCAGGGTAAGGGCCATCGATGAGAAGACCGGCGACGTGCTTTGGAAAGCGCTGGTCGATGCGCCGGCCGTGGCGATGCCGGCAACCTACATGTACAAGGGCCGGCAATATGTCGTCTTCGTCGCCGGCGGCAACTCGATCCTGGTGCCTCGCGTCAGTGACCAGGTCGTCGCCTACGCCCTGCCGGGCAATGGCAGCTGATATCGGGGCTTCCGCTTCTATGCGGTATCCTGAATGACCAGGGTAAGCGCACCGGCCGGATCTACAGCCGCCGCGACCACCTGCGTGACGTTCAGTCCGTTCTGGGCAAGCATGGTCATGGCTGCGGGCGATTCCTGGATGGATGCATGCAGCGCACGCAAATCCTCCACGCTGGTGTCGTTCAGTTTCGGCTCCAGCATGGCCTTCAGTTGCGGCGGCAAGTCTTCGAACCGCACGATGTTGATGGCGGTGATGGCCTGGTCCGGCGAGGGTGCTTGCTGCGCGGGCGGCTGACCAGGAAGCTCGCCCGTCGGCCCTTGTGCCATCGTCGGCTGGATGCTGGCGACAACGGAAAGGGCAGCGATCAGCGTCATGATACGCATGGCTTCACCTTTCATGTCATGAACCATAACCCGCTCGCTCACGGCATGTTCCTGACTCTGGCATAAATACCCGAAACGGGCGGATCGGGTGGGCTTAGCGGGTCATTCCGCTATATGCCGGCTCACGCCTGCCGTGATGCGGAGTTACGGGCCACGAGCGAAAGAGGAAAAGAGAGTGCCACGCTTGCGAGCAGCACAGCGAGGACGGGCCACGCTCCGAACTGGCACGACATGAGAATCACCGAGAGAAATGTGATCCAGGCACGCAAGCTGTTGCCGATGTTCAGCCTCGCGTAGTATCGCCTGAGGGACTCCGGTGGAATGCGGGCCGACTGCCCTACCGAATTGTAGATCGGCAGATTGATGATTTTCGTTATCGCCGAGCCGATGATCCAGGCCACGAAGCCCGCGACGAACCACAAGTGACCCACGCCGTATCCGGCAAGGTAGGCGACGAAGGCAATCAACGGCAGCGTGGCGATGGTGACCGAGAACGGATCACGCATTGCGTGGCGATTGAGCGCATTCAAAAAGCTCCTGAAGGTGTCCGGGTCCATGGCGTTCATCATCGGCTGGAGGACGCGCGCCACGAAGATCAGAATGCCGGCGCCGATGGCGTTGATGACGACGATGAGAACTTCGGCCGTGTTCTGCTCCATCCTACCATCCAGCTTCACAAGCCGGCCCCATATGCCTCTCTGATTGCGGAAGGCAGGCCGTCTGCCGCGCTCGGCGCCGACGGCGCCCAGCCGGTTGCCTGCCGAAACTTCTCGTTCGAGAGGCGTATCGATCGCGTCAGAACCGGTCCGGCGATGCCCATCAAGGCTGCCGTCCACTCCGGCAGGAAATGCGGCGAACGGACGTCGAGCGTCGCGGCGATCACGTCGAAGAACGCCTTGCGGCGCATCGGTTCGTTGTCCGCGACGTTGTAGACGCCCGCCGGCACCGAGAGAGCGGCAACGACTGCCGTAGCGGCGTCGTCATGCGACAGCGACGAGAGATAGCTGGACGGCTTGCCGGGCAGCGGCACCCAATGCCACGACACGGACTTCGCCATCAGCAGCGTCTGGCTGGCATCCGGACCGTAAAACCCGGCGAACCTTAGCGCGATCCCGCGGCCGCCCCGGCGCGCGAAGCCTGCGACCGCAGCCTCCGCATCAGGAACGGTCGCGCAATTGGCGGCAGGGGCAAGCGGAACCTGCTCATCAACCCAGGCGTCACCCATCGAGGGATAGGCCAGTCCGAACGATTCCTGGATGACAACCCGGACGCCTGCGTCCGATGCCACTTCAGACACGTTTCGCGCGCCTTCGCTGCGAATGCGATCGTTCTCGCGCCAGCCGGAGCGGAACATCATCGCGGCCATCGTGGTCGGGATATGCGTCGCAAGGTTTATGACGGCATCTTGGCGCGCGAATGCGGCTGCAAGCTGCGACCGGTCAAACAGGCTCGCACGGACCTCGCGAGATGCGGCCGCCGGGCGATGTTTCGAGCCGGGCCTGACGATCGCCGTGACGTCATGTCCGTCCGCAACCAGCAGCGGGACCACACGACGACCGATGACGCCCGTCGCCCCGGTCACCGCCACGCGCATGCGCCCTCCTTCATGGTGCGTTTCCAATTCACGAGCCTCCGTTACGGGGCGCCATCCCCATAGGACAAGGGGCCGGGCTGGCTATGCACGGCGGGCCGGAGCGTACGCTATCCAGCGCACGGGCAAGGATCAATGAATGACGACGCCTACTTGTTCAGGGCGTTCGCCATGTCGAGGTGGTGCTGCAATGCCGGCAGTGTCTTTGCGGCCCAGGCTTTGAGCTCGGCTTGGTCACCCTCTTCCCCGTATCTCTTGAAGAGATCGACGGCATCCTCGTGCGCGTCCACCTGATCGGAGTGGTACTGACGGGTGAAGTCATCGCCTTTAAGACCCTTCAGGTCGTTGAGCGTATCCTGTTGAGTCTCGCTCATGGCCGCGGGCGGGTTCGCCTTGACCTTGCCGCCGCTCAGAAGAGCTTTGAGCTGTTCCGTCGTCTTCATATGGTCGTCGATCATCTGCTGCGCGAACTTCTTCGTCGCATCATCGGACCGTTCGAGCGCGAGCTTGCTCGACTCGATCTCGAACATGTCGCTTTGCGCGGCCTCGGTCACGAAGTCCTGCGTGGACGGCGCAACGCCCAGCGCCGAGTTCACGCCTGTCTTCTCGGTCGTCGACTGCGCAAATGCTGCCGTCGCCATAAGTATTGCTGCTGTACCAAGAACCAAAATCTTCATCGATCGTCTCCTTGCTGGAGAAATCCGAACTGACCCGGGCGTCCATTGTTCCCTTCTTTTCCCGTTTCCAGACCACGGACTTCAGGCACCGGCATCAGGAACTATCGTCTCATTTGGACATTAGGTGGAAAGCAGCCACCAGATGACGCGTCATGCCACGATTGTTTTTCGATACCTACGACCAGGACAAGCTGTCCAAGGACGAGGAGGGCATTGAATGCAGCTCGAGATCGGACGTGCAGCGGAGGGCGGTCGATGCCTTGCCCGACATGGCACGCGAGGTGCTGCCGGACGGCCCCAACCATGATTTCCGGGTCGAGGTCCGCAACGGCCGAGGCGACGTGATTTTCCAGGCAAGCTTGAATTTGAGGTCCGAATGGACGGGAGATTTTCCCGGCAGCGAGAGCTGAAGCGTATCGCGATCTTTCAGATTCGCTCCCTGCTTTAGCCTTTTATTCCACGCATGTCTTTGCCCCGAAACCGGGGCTCCTTTCGGGAGACATGCGTTAGCTAACGCGGCTCGATCCGCAAGCTGAGATAGGTAGGATCGAAATCGGCGAGATCCGCCAGGCGATCGAAATCGTGGATCGAAATCGTGCCGTTTCTCCAGTCAACGAGGCCGGTGGATCGAAGTTCCTGCAGCCTCCTGTTGACATGAACGACGGACAGGCCAAGCAGATCCGCCACTTGCACCTGCGTCAGGGGAAACAGGAACTGGCCGCCGGAAGCGATCCCTGCGGCCTCCAGGCGAAGATAGGTCTCACAGAACAGATGCGCCATCCGTTGCTCTGCGGAAAGGCGGCCAAGGCAGGTGATCCAAGCCCGCTGTATGGCGGCGTCTATGACCGTGGACAACCAGAACAAGCGCCCGAGATGGTGGTTTTCTTCGGTTACACGGCGGATCGAACCATACGGAACAAACCCCACCTCGCACGCGCCGATCGCGATCACGCCATGGTCCATGACCTTGAGCAGGTAGGCGTGAAGATCGACAAAATCGCCGGGAACATGCAGCGCCGTTATCTGTCGGCTGCCGTCTTTCAGATAATGACTCCTTCCGGCGAAACCGCGCAAGACCATGCAGCTTTCGCCGGGCCGCGAATCCTCGGCAATGACTTCGGAGCCGCTCGTGAACCTTTCCTTCCGGAGCGGCAGCGAGCCGATCAGCGCCACTTCCTCATCCGACAATCTGTCCCGCCGGCCCAACATGTGTATGAAGGGAAGCAGGGCAGTCGGAGGCGCCGGCTCGAACTCGCTCATGGATGAAAAACGGCCTGGCGATTGATGGGTTCCTCATCGAGCAGTCTCTGCGCGATGAGCGGTGACTTGTACTTCGCTGCTTGCCGGGACCCGGCGCTGTGGGAATGATCCTAGCTGAAGCCAGTTGCAAAGTCTTGTGAACCTTTTCCCCGCCGCCGCGTTCTTCGCTCGCTGCGGGTCGTGTCAACCGGGCCTGACGGTATGGTGAACAGGAAGTTTTTTCCCGGTTTCTTTTCCTGGCCAACGAAACGGCAGACGAGCACCTTATCCCGTCCGATCCGCAGCGCTCGTTCAGATGGAGACATGGCCATGCCAGACCCTACGGAATATGAGACCGGCGCCCGCCATCCGGACGAAAAGACGCAGCCGGACGACAACGAGAATTTTTCCCAGGACGCCGCCACAAACAAACGACCGCCGTCCGGTATGGGCAATTCGGAATCGGTGGATGACGCCAACGAGAAGACACGGCATTCCGACGGGCAGAATCCCGGCCGCAGGCCTCCGTCCAGCCCCGCTTCGCAGAAAACCGCCGGCGCCGGACCCGCAATCGCAGAGCGCTCCAAGGATGCGAAAGCGACTGAGACCGGCCGCCAACCCGGCGCTTACGTCAAGGAGTGACATCGGACGAGCATCGTGGCGACGGCATTGCTCTCGTGCCGTAGCGCGACGCTGCGGAAACCCGGCCCTGATAATTCAGGCCGTAAAGGCGCGACCCTTGTGCGCCAAGCGCACCTCAGCCCGGCTCACGCGCCGTGAATCCGAAATCCAGATCGCACCGACGACAGGACGCCAACCGCCGGAATTGAACGCTCCTGTCATCAGCCTATGCTTCGGGGGTGCGGGCTGTCGCTACCGGCATGCGCAGAGCGAAGTGCAGGCCTGGGGGCCGAAGATCGAAGGTCGTATTCGCCTCGAGCGCCTCGGGCAGGCCGATCGTCAGCAATTCGAAGCCAAAACCGGGTTGCCGCTTCACGGTCGCAACGTGTCCAGAACCACGCTCGTCCCATGTCAGATGCAGCCATGGTTCATTGTCGTCCCTCTCGACCCGCCAGCGGACGTTCACTTTTCCCGCCGCCGTGCTCAAGGCGCCAAACCGAAACGCGTTGTCGAGCAGTTCGTGGAAGGCCAGCCCGAGCATCCCTGCCTGTTCGGCCGAGATCGCGACTTCGGGGCCCTCGAGGATCACGCGATCTCCCGGCCGCTCGCCGTGCCGTGACAGCGTCGATGCGATCAGCAGCCAGAGATCGCCGGATATGTCGGGCAGGTTGTGGGAGACGGCGTCTGCAAAGGCCGATATGCGCGCGCCGAAACGGGCCAGTTCCTCGCTGCTCGCCGAGTACCCGGCGCCTTTCGAGATTCCGCGGCTCACCGACCGGATCATGGCGATCGTCTCGCGAATCCGCGCGCCGGCGCTTGCGCTCGCCTCGGCATTTTCGGCGCGGCTGCGGCTCATCTGCTCGATGGCCGTCGCGAACAAGGCCAGCCGTTCCAGAATGCGCACGTCTTCGGTGTCGAAGCGGTGCCGGTCGTGCGACAGCACCCAGAGCGTGCCAATCGGCCGGTCCAGGAAACGCACAGGCACGAGCAGCGCTTCCTGGACCAGAGGCTCGCTTTGCATCTGAGGAAACCGAATACGCGGATCGCTGAACAGCAGCGACGCATCACGAGCGACGACCACTCCGCAAGGCGAGGCGTCGAACGGCATTCCTTCGCCGATATGACGCGCCCAAGCGCCGGCGATCGCCCGCCACACGAACCGACCGCCCTCGAGAAGGCTGACCCCTGCCGACCCCGCACCGGTCAATTCCGCCGCAGTCTCGACGAGGGCCTGCAGCGCTTTCTCGGGCGTGCTGTTGATGCGGCCGATCAGCCTGTCGAGCGCCATGCTCTCGCGCATCGGGTCACGCGCGATTGCCACCCGGTCGGCGAGAATGTTCGCGGCAAGCAGTTCATCAACCAAGGCTTGATCGGGTTCCATGGTTTCACACCGGGACCTTTTCGCGCACGGCCGGCCCCTTGTCTCGGTCGGTCTCACGCAGGTGCAGATAGTTGGGCTCGAAATCGCTGAATGTGCGGAGCCGCCTCACATCGGGAATCCTGATTTCCCGCCCGTTCAACTCGACGAGCCCTTCGCGACGCAGATGTTTCAGCACGCGGTTCACGTGAACGACCGTCACCCCCATTGTGTCGGCGAGCTCCTGCTGGGTGAGCGGCAGGGTGAAGCGGTCGCCCTCGGCGCGGCCGACGGCCTGCAGGCGCAGCAGAAGCTCGCAGAAGATGTGTCCCATCTGCTGATCGGCAGGGCGCTGGCCCATGTTGACCAGCCATTCGCGCAGGGTGCCCTCATCGACCAGCGTGCCCCACCAGAGCGCGCGATTGATCCGGGGGTTCGACGTAAGCGCTTCGACCGTCGAAGGGTCGATCTCGACCATCAGGGAATCCACAAGCGTTCCGATGCTGTGGTCCATTTCTCCCAGGATATGAACGTGCAGATCGCAGATGTCGCCCGGAACGAAGAACGCCACGATCTGCCGTTTGCCATCGTGGAGAACCTTGTACCGGCAGACGAATCCCTCGAGGAGGAGGTGAACATTTCTGGGATTGTCGCCTTCCTGGATCAGGTCGGTGTGAGCCCGAACAAGCCGTGTTCGCGTGCACACCGCCTCCAGAATCTCGCGGTCGGCGTCGGTAAGACGTGCTCCGTATCCGAGCTTGCGGACAAAGGGGTTGCCCATCGGGGCCTCCTTTCCCGCCAACAACGCATCAGACCGGAGATGGTCGCATCCTCGCGCGAGGTGATTTGCTTGACCTATGTGCTACCGGCTCTTCGATTTGGAGGGCACGCTGCGGGCGGAGCACTTCGACCACAATCGCCCCTGCCACAGGTCAGGCGCCAGTTACCTGCCCGATATCGGCGGACGGCGTAACGCAGCCTGCCTGATGCCCTCAACCGCGGTCGGCCCGGATTCTTGCGCCAGCCGCAGCATGGCGGCGGGATGGTTTGTTTACGAAATTGGGGGAATAGGCGCGCGAGACGGTCAGGTGGTCCCTCATCAGGGCAGCCGCGACCTCGAATTTCTCCGACTCGATGGTATCGAGAATGGACATATGTTCGCGCGACGATATCAGCAGGCGGTCGCTTTCCGGCGTCGTCAGAATTTCGGTTAGGCGCCGCAGCGCGTTGCCGCGCAGGATCGCCTGTTCGAAGAACTGGTTTCCGCACGACAGGGCGATGAGGCGGTGAAATTCCAGATCGGCGTCCACCATCGTCTTCACGCTTGCCCTGATGCCGTCGCCCAGGATGGCTTCATGCCGGCGACGGGAAAGCGCCGCCAAAGGCTTGTCCAACCGGAAGCTTGGAAGAAGGATCGCCGCAGGCTCGATGACGGCACGGAATTCATAGCTGTCGAGGAAGGACTGCTCCGAAGCCAGATTGGCGCCCAGCCGCCAGCCCTTGCCGGATTGCCTGACGATCACGCCGTCGTCGGCCAGGCGTTCAAGCACGCGGATGACGTCGGGCTCGCCGTCGCCGAAGCGCCGGCGTAGTTCGGCGGTACTCACGACTTCCGGAAGCTCCCCGTTGAACCAGGCGGTGGAGATGATCCGGTAGAGTTCGTCGGCGCTCGAAGGAGGCAGGATCGGCGGGGACTGGGAAAGCTCCCTGCCGGAGACGCTCAGGAAATACCCGCGGCTCGGCCGCCGCTCGACGATGCTGCGGTCGGCGAGGAGCGCCAACGCCCGGCGTATCGGCGACCTCGACAATTTGAGCACATCGCAGAGCTGCAACTCCTTGAGATGGTGATCGACCGGCAGGTCGTTTTCCACGATCCAATTCAGGATCGCTATCGCGGTTTCCAGCTGGAGCCCGCTTATCGGGGGAGAAAATTCCGTGTCAGGCATTTTCGAAGCCGCGCTCCATCTCCCAGGGGCTGACAATGCGCCGCGATGCCTGCAACTCATTCCGGGCATGGCAGAGAATATGCTGCTTTACCGCCGGGGTGAATGCCTCGGTGGCCAGGTCCGAGCCGGCGAAAGCGGCTATCGCCTCGCCGAGGTCGGCGGGTATGACGTTGGCGGCCGGTCCTGTGTCGCCGACCAAAGGCTCGGGAAGCGGTATCTCGTTTTGAACGCCCGCCAGCCCTGCCGCGATCAGCCCGGAATAGCAGATATAGGGGTTCACATCCGCGCCGGGCAGGCGCAGTTCGAAGCGGGTTCCGGAAGAACCCGTCAACAGCCGGATCATCGCGGCGCGGTTGTCGTAGCCCCAGCTGGAACGCAGCGGAGCATAGCTCCCCGGAACGAGACGGCGATACGAGTTGACGTAGGGCGCGTGCAGCAGCGTCAGCTCCGGGGTATAGGCCGCGAGCCCGGCAATGAAGTGCCGGCCGAACGTGGTCAGTTGTCCGCTGTCGTCGCCGATCAGATTTTGTCCGTGCGCATCATGCAGCGACAAATGGACATGCCCGCCAGAACCGGCGTCCTTTTCGAACGGCTTGGCCAGGAAGGTGACCGAACGGCCCAGCTTGTGCGCCACGCACTTCACGATGTGCTTGAAGACGATGTGATTGTCGGCCGATGCCATGGCGCGGTCCGGAGCCACGTTGATCTCGATCTGGCCGGTGCCGCCTTCGGCCTGAATCTGGTCGACCTCGATCCGCGATGCCGCAAGCGCGACCTGCACCTCCTCCACGAACGGCGCGAACAAGCTCGCCACCAGCAAGTCGTTGTCCCCGTGGCGATGGTAGAGGGGCTGCATCGCGGTGTAGCCGGTCTCGTGCAGCTCGGAAAACGGTTGCTTGAAGGCGTAGAATTCGAGCTCCGAGGCGAAGGTCGCCGTGATCTCCCCCGCCTCCAGGCGCGCGATCTGGCGCCGCAGGATCTCGCGCGGAGCTTCGGCGACGGGGCTCCCGTCGCTGTGGAGCGGGTCCGCGAGGACATGACGCGTTTCCGGCATCAGAGGCGAAACAAAAGCAGCGCTGGGATCCGGCCGGATCCGCCCGTTGGCGAACCCATGCGCCGCTCCTGCGACGGAAAATCCCGGCTGCGGCCGGTTTTCGATGTCGGTGACGAGATGAAAATTCGGCATCCCGACACCTGCCGCAACCATATCGGGCCATTCCGAGGCCGGCCGGATCTTTCCGACCAGACGGCCGCTCATGTCCGGTGTGCACACCGCGATGCTGTTTGCGGAAGCGTCGAATTCGGCAAAGGGTCTCATGGCTGGTCCTTGGTGTCGGGCACAGTTGCGCCGACAACGGAATCACCTTCCGCGGGCGTCTTGCGCGCTGAAGAATGCCGTGGGGTCATGTTCCGCGTCCTGGGGTCAGGTGCATCTGCTCTTCGGACCATTGTCTCCTCCTCGGCCACCATGCGCCCTGTCAGGTTTCGGTCGCCGCGCGGCTGAGCGACCCCTGGGACCGGCTGCGCACGGTGCGAATATCGCGCTCCTTCAACATGGCTTATAGCTTATCATAATACAATTCGTCGAGGAAATGGAGAGATGCCGATCTCCTGATCTGCTTCGGGCGCACCGACACTACATTTCCCTATCATGATGAACGTGGCCCAAAAAATTCCGCCTGCCTGCCGGGACGAGACGGAATTTTGGCGCGATGCCGCTTCGGCAATCTTCCCTGATGAAGCGCTGGCGGATTTTGCATTATAAGGCTTGAACGTACAAAATTTGATGATAGCGTAGCCCGAGCACCAAGGTCGAGGCCTATGGGAAGATGGGCGCAGGGGCAAACCGATGGCCGGAAGCGAGATGTCGGGACGGGAGCGAACGAAGCGTCCGCATCGGGGCGCCGGCGATCATCGTTTTCTTGGCTGGGCGCATTCCTCGCTGGTTGCCGACGACCTCGATCCGGCGATCTCCTTCTTCGAGCAAGCATTCGGTTTCGAGGTCACCTTCCGCGAGAACGGGATGACGAGGCAGATCGCCTCGATCACCGGAATCGAGGGGCTTTCCTGCGATCTCGTCCAATTGCGTCACCACGCGACGGCGCATCTGCTGGAACTCGTCGCCTTCCGTGTCCCGGGCGAGGCATCCATGTCGGCGAGCGCGCCTGTCCGGCCGGGCGGCGGACATCTCGCCTTCCTCGTCGGCAACCTCGACGACTGCCTGACGCATATTGAGCCCCTGGGCGGCAGGATGATCGGTGAGATCACGTCCTTCGAGGACTGCCTGGCGGCCTATGTGCGCGTTCCGGGAGGTGTCTATCTCGAACTCGAACAGCCCCTGAAACCGCAATGAGAAACACGCCCCTCTACGACCACTACGTGCGCATGTGCCGCATGCGGGCTTTCGAGGAAGCCTGCATCGCGGGCGCCGCGCAGCGCGAGATCCATGGGGAACTGCACACCGGGATCGGCCAGGAGGCGGTCGCCTCGGGGCTTGCGGTGCATCTTCGCAGGGCCGATGCCCTGGTCTCCACGCATCGCAACCATCTGCACGGCCTCGCCAAGGGCGTGGACGAGGCGGCGTTGATGGCGGAGATATTCGAGAAGGAGACGGGCATCTGCCGGGGGCGCGGCGGACACATGCATCCGTTCGACCCTAGCACGAACTTCTCGGCCACCGGCATAGTCGGCGCTTCCCTGCCCGTCGCTCTGGGATACGCATATGCCTTTGCCATGGAGAAGCGGGACGATGTCGCCGTCGCCTTGACCGGGGACGGCGGCTCCAACAACGGATCGTTCCACGAAACGCTGAACATGGCCGCCGCGTGGCGCCTGCCGCTGCTGGTCGTCATCGAGAACAACGACTATGCGATCTCGGTGCCGGCTGCGGCGGTCACCTCGCCGGTTTCGCTGGCTGACCGCGCGGCCGCCTACGGCGCTCGCGGCATGCAGGCGGACGGCAGGGACGTCGAGGCCGTCGACCGCGCCATGGGCGGGGCCTTCGACCACGTGCGCGGGGGGCAAGGGCCCTGCATCGTGGAGCTTGCCTGCCACCGGTTCCGCGGTCACTACGAGGGCGACGCGGACACCTACCGGCCGCGCGAAGAGCGCCAGCGCATGAAGCGCGAAGGCGATCCGATCCTGCTGGCGCGCGAGAGGCTGATCGCCGAGGGCGTCACAGCGCCGGAGCTCGACGCCGCGCAGAAGAGCGAGGCCGACGACATCGCCGGCATCCTCGCGGCGGTGCGCGGCGAGCGGCAGCCCGACGCCGCCGGCGCGCTCGACCATGTCTTCGTCCAGGAGGTTGCCCGATGAGCGACGGCGTCACCGGCAAGACCACGGTCTCGGCGCTGCTGTCGCAGGCCCTTCGCGCCGAGATGGCGCGCGACGAGAAGGTCGTCGTCCTGGGAGAGGATGTCGGCCGGATGGGCGGGGTGTTCAACGTCACGCGCGGATTGCAGGACGAGTTCGGCGAATGGCGGGTGCGCGACACACCGATCTCGGAAATGGGTTTCGTCGGCATGGGCGTCGGCCTCGCCATGGCCGGCTATCGGCCGATCGTCGAGATCATGTTCGCCGATTTCGTCGGCGTCTGCCTCGAGCAGATCGTCAACGCCATGGCAAAGATCCCGTATATGTCCGGCGGCCAGGTTCGGATGCCCTGCGTCGTCCGGACGGCCGGCGGAAGCATAGGCTCGGCCGCGCAGCATTCGCAGTGCCTCTGGGGCATGTTCGCGCACTGGCCGGGCCTGAAGGTCGTCGCGCCCTCATGCCCGGCGGACTATCACGGCCTGCTGCTGTCGGCGATCCGTTCCGACGATCCCGTCATCTTCATCGAGCACAAGAGCCAGTTGAACAGGCGCGCGGACCTCTTCCAGCGTCCCGATCCGGGCCGCATCGGCGATCTCGTTCCGATCGGGCAGGCCGCCGTGGCCCGCAGCGGCCGCGACCTCACCATCGTTTCCATCAGCGCGGCGGTCGAATGGAGCCTTGCCGCCGCGGAGGTCCTGGCGACGAAGGGCATAGAGGCGGAGGTGGTGGATCTTCGCTCGCTGGTCCCGCTCGACACGGCGACGGTCGCCGCGTCCGCGACCAGAACCGGGCGACTGCTGGTGGTCGATGAGGACTTTCAGAGCTTCGGAATGTCGGGAGAGGTCATAACGCGCTTGGTCGAGGCCGGGGTCGATGCGCAGTACCGTCGGCTCTGCATGCCGGACGTGCCCTTGCCCGCCGCGAAGACGCTGGAGACTGCGGTGATGCCCTCGGCGGAAAAGATCGTCGCGGCCGCGTCGGACATGTGCGGGTTGTAGGGCCGATGCGCGGACAGCTTTCACGATCGGCGGTGCGCTGATGGACAGCCAGCCGGCAATGCAGCTCCTGGTTGGCCGTCACGCCGTCGTCACGGGCGCGGCGGGGTCCATAGGCCGGGCGATCACCAGCGTATTCCGCCAGCACGGCGCGCAGGTGACGGCGCTGGACGTCAGGCCCGCGGACGGGATCGTCCCGGCCGACGTCACGGACGAGGCGGCGCTGCGGGACGTCGTCGACGGCCTGGCCCAGCCGACCGACATCGTTCACGCTGCCGGCGCGATCCTCGTCGGCCCGCTGGAAAGGACGACGGTGGACGAGTTCCGCGCCGCAGTGGAGTCCAACCTGCTCAGCGCCTTCGTCGTCGGCCGCGTTGCAGCCGGCGCGCTGCGGTCCGGCGGCACGCTGACTTTCGTCTCCTCCCAGGCGGGCTTTCGCGGCGCCGCGAACTGGGGCGTCTATTGCGCGGTGAAGGCAGGCGTCCTGCGGCTTGCCGAGGCGTTCGCGCAGGAACTGGGGCCGCGCGGCATAAGGGTAAACACGGTCTGCCCCGGCACCGTCGAGACGCCGATGACGGATGTCGCGGTGCGATCGCTTTCCGACCTGGGCAAGGGTTCGGTCGAGGCGGTACATTCACGCTACCTTTCCCAGATTCCGCTGGGCCGCTATGCGGATCCGGCCGAGATCGGCGAGGTCTGCGCGTTTCTGGCATCGCGCATGGCGTCGTATCTCAGCGGGGCGTCCATCCCGATCGATGGCGGGGAGGTCTCGGCATGAGACAGGCCGCCCGCGCCGAAAGGGAGCAGCCGTCCAGCGAACTGATCCTGGACGTGCGCAACGCCGTTCATCGCTACGGCAGCTACGTTGCCCTTCATGGCGTGTCCATCTCGGCCCGGCGCGGCGAGTTCCTCACCCTGCTCGGCCAGAGCGGATCGGGAAAGACCACGCTCCTGCGCATCATAGCCGGGCTGGAGATGCCGACCTCCATCGAGACGCTCGATATCGGCGGGCAGGACGTGCGGACAAAGCCCGCGGCGCAGCGCGACTGCTGCACGGTCTTTCAGGGCTACGCCCTGTTCCCGCACATGTCCGTTCTGGAGAACGTCGAGTTCGGGATGCGGGTACGCGGTGTCGCAGCCGGCGAGCGCAAGACGCGCGCCCTTGAAGCACTCGGCGTGGTGCGGCTGCAGGGCAAGGAAAACAGAAGGGTTCACCAGCTCTCGGGCGGGGAAAAGCAGCGCGTCGGGCTTGCGCGCGCGATCGTGACCCGTCCTTCCATTCTTCTCCTCGACGAGCCGCTCGGGGCGCTCGACGAGCGGCTGAGGATCGACATGCAGTCGGAACTGCTCACGCTGCAGAAGTCGCTGGGCATAACCTTTATCTACGTCACCCACAGCCAGGACGAGGCGCTCACGATGAGCGATCGGGTCGCGCTGATGCGGGGCGGCCGCATCGAACAGCTCGGGGCGCCCTCGGACCTCTATGAAAAGCCGGTCAACCGCTTCGTCGCCGACTTCATGGGGTGCTCGAACCTCATTGCGGGACAGGTCTCGTCGCTTGAGGAGGACGGCCGCGTCGTTCTCGATGTTGAGGGCCATCGCTTTTCGGGCCGCTGGACGGGGCGGAAAGCGCCGGAGAAAGGCGCGCGCGCCCATATGGCGATACGCGCCGAGCGCATTTCCGCAAGCCCGGGCGGCGCGAACCAGGTGCCCGGCCGGCTCGAACGGGCCGTCTACAAGGGCGCACGGATAGAGGGGATGTTCGCGACCCCCATCGGCACGGTGGTGGCAAATCTCGGCGCTCCGTCGATCCCGCTCGGGACCGGCGTCGTGCTCAGGTGGGATTCCGAGCAGGCCGCGGTTGTCCCCGACGACGAAGCGAGGGCTGGATCGTGATCGACATTCGGATCAGCAACGCCCGCACCCCGAATGGCGACATCGTCTCGCTCGATATCGCCGGCGGGAAGATCGTCGAGCGTTCCGAGGCCCCGGCGCGCATGTCGATCGACGGTGCCGGCTGGATGGTTTCGCCGGGCTTCGTCGAGCCGCACTACCACCTGACCTCCTGCTTCGTCGAGCCGCTCGACCTGGAGGACGCCGCCTTCGAAACGCAGATCGATAAGCTCGGGCGGCGGAAGTCCGAATTCACCGTCGCGGACACCGTCGAGCGTGTATCGCGCGTCCTGTCGCTGATGGCAAAACGCGGGGTCGTGCATATCCGCTCCTATGCCGACGTCGACCAATATGCGGGAATGGTCTGCTACGAATCCCTCAAGGCGGCACGGGATCGCCACCGCGATCGGCTCGACCTCGACATCGTGGTTTTTCCCCAGCATGGCCTGGTGAGCGATCCGAA
Source organism: Hyphomicrobiales bacterium (assembly GCA_017305925.1). GTDB lineage: Bacteria > Pseudomonadota > Alphaproteobacteria > Rhizobiales > Rhizobiaceae > Arvimicrobium. The sequence goes on from JAFKJW010000195.1 coordinate 70,676, forward strand.
GGCGTTCGGCCTGGCTGTGGAGGCCTTGCAGGACGGCGCCCGCTGGATCGGCACGAACCCCCAGCTCGAGCGCGAGCCGGAACGCATCCGCCAGGACATCCGTCTCGTCTACGATCTGGCGGAACGCTTCGGCGCACGCGCCGACTTCCATTGCGACGAGACCGACCGGCCCGACTCCCTGTGGCTGGAGGATGTCCTGCGCGAAGGCAAGGCGCGCGGTTTCCGCGGCCGGCTGACGGTCGCCCACTGCATGTCGCTGGGCAAGCAGCCGGAGGCGAAGCGCCACGAGCTCTACGGCCTCATGCGGGATCTGGACGTGACGGCGGCGATCAGCCCCCATGCCGGGCTTCTATACGGCGATGCCGGCGCGTTCCTGCCCGGGCGGGGCCTGGCGCCGGTCCGCGAAATGCTGGCCAACGGCGTGCGGGTCGCCATCGCGCAGGAAGCCTTCGGCTCGATGTTCGCGCCATGGCTGATGTTGCCCGACCCGGTCTGGTCGGGGCAACTGATGGCCTATGCGACGAAGATGCTCGACACGGACGGGCTCGCCGCGGTCTGGCGGATGATCTCGGAATCCGCGGCCCATCTCGTCGGGCGCACCGGACACGGGCTCGATGTCGGATGCCGGGCCGATCTGGTTCTGGTCCGGGCAAGCTGTCCCGCCGAGGCGCTGACCACGCTTGTACCCGACCGAATGGTAATCCGCGACGGCCGCCTGACCGCTGCCTCGCGGCTGGACGAAACCCTTAAAACCCCAGAAAGGATAGAGCGATGACTCCCAGCCTGAGGATGATCGCAGTGACTCGCAGAGGCGTGTTGCGCGGCGGCGCGGCCAGCGTGCTGCTCGCGCTGGGAGGCGTGAGGAACGGACTTGCGGCGGATGCCGCCATGCGCATCTACGGAACGTCCGCGCAGGGCCTGGAGGACTGGTCGGGCTTCAAGAAGGCGACGGCGCTCGACATGCAGTATTCCCCGACCAACGGCGATCCCGGCGTCGTGGTGCGCGAGATCATGACCAACGGCATCGGCGAGAGCTACGATCTCTTCCTTACCGAGGTCGGCATGCAGAAGGTGCTCGGCAAGGAATGGTTCCAGCCGCTCGACACCAGCCATCCCGAGCTGACGAACTGGTCGCGCGTCGCGCCTTCCTTCATCGAGCCGCTGAAGGTCGACGGCGTCCAGTACGGCTCTCCCAATGTGGGCGGCGCCGACAGCTTCGGCTACCGTCCCGAGGCGCTCGGCGTCACCGATCCCAAGGCGAAGCTGGGCTGGGATCTGGTGTTCGAAAGCGAAAAGACGCTCGGCCGCGTGGGGCTCTCCACCACGCTCGTCTATTCCTTCCCTCTGATGGCGCAGTATGTCGCGAACAAGGGATATGCCAAGATCGCCGACGTGACGAACCTCTCGCCCGAGGAAGCCAAGGCAGTGGCGGACTTCGGTATCTCCCGCAAGAAGGCCGGGCAGTTCCGCTCCTTTTTCGTCGGGTTCGACGAACAGGTCCAGCTCCTCTCCAGCGGCGAGGTGGACGTCCTCAACTGCTGGTCGGATGCGGTGGGCGCGGCCAACGAGCAGGCGGGCAAGCCGATCGCCCAATATGCCTATGCCGACTACTACTTCAAATGGGGCAATGCGCTCTTCATCCCCAAGCAGGCCGCCGATCGCGGCAATATCGACGCGATCTACCGCACGATCAACTACTTCCTGGGCGGCGAGTACCTCGCCCAGATGGCGCGCAAGGGGCTCGTGGGACCCAACATGGACCTGGCCTCGGACTACGCCAAGGCGGCCGGCTGGTCGGCCGACGACGTGGCGAAGATCGAGACGGCCGCGCAGCTTGCCTCAGAGAAGTTCACGACAGAGCAGTTCACGTTCAACCCCGTGCCGGCGAACCTGTCGGTCATGGAAGAAGAGTGGCAGCGCTTCCTGAACGCGTGAGGAACCGGCGGACGTGACCAGCCAGGCGCACAGCAAACGGACGTTGGACTGGGACAAGCTCGTCGTCCGGACGTTTCTCGTGCTCTGGCTGGCCGTGCTGGTCGTTCCGGTGGTCATGATGCTTGCCTTCTCGTTCTTCACGACGGAAGGCATGCAGACCGTCTTCCGGCCGACCTTGGAGACCTGGAAGACGCTGTTTTCCAGCGGCCGCTGGTTCGTCGGCGTGCGCACGCTGGGATTCGCCTTCATGGTGACGGCGGTCGCGCTGACGGCCGCCGTCCCGTTTGCCTTCTGGCTGTCGAAACGCTGTTCCTCCGTCGCGCTGCGATCGGCCATCCTGGTGGCGATGACCATTCCGTTCTTTCTGGAGATCACGTCTCGAACGATCGTCTGGCGCTTCCTGCTGGGCTCCAACGGGCCGATCAACCGGGGGCTGGAGGCCATCGGTATCCCCGCCCAGTCCTGGCTTCTCTATTCCGAGCCGGCGGTGCTGTTCGGGATGGTGATCCTCTATTTTCCATCGATGTTCTTCCCGATCTACATGGCCATCGAGCTCCTGGAGACCTCGCTTCTCAATGCCGCCGAGGATCTGGGAGCGACGCCGTGGCAGGCCTTCCGGCTGGTCGTCATCCCGCTGGCCATGCCGGGCATCCTGGCCGGCATCGTCTTCACGATGGTTCCGGCCATGGCCGAGTTCGTCGTGCCGCAGCTGCTCGGCGGCTTCAACGTCAACATGCTCGGCAACTCCATCAACGCCGCCCTGGCCGCGCTCAAATATCCCACCGCGGCGGCGCTCTCCGCATTCGTCCTTCTGGCGCTGGTCGTCCTCGCCGTCATGTTGCGGGTTTCCGCGAAGCGCTCCGGGGTGCTGGCGTCCGCGGCGGAAGGACTGCAGGCATGAACGCCGGCTGGCAGCATCATCGCGGCTGGCGCTTCCTGTCGGCGGGCGGGGGCTTCCTGCTGCTCGCGCTCGCCTACATGCCGATTCTGTGGCTGATGGTCCTGTCCTTCAGCGAACGGCCTCTGTCGGCTATCCCCTTTCCGCTCACCCTCGGCTGGTACGAGCAGATGCTCGCGGATACCCGCTGGCGTCAGCCGATGTGGACGAGCTGCTGGCTGGCCCTGGGCGTGGGCGCCCTTTCGGCGATCCTCGCCGCCGCCGTCGGGCGCTCCATCCTGCGCCTGAACCGCCCGGGGCGCGTCATCGCGCTTGCCCTCATGCCGCTTTTCGTTCCGGGCCTGACCATCGGCGCGGCGCAGTTCCTGTTCTTCAGGATATTCCTGGGATTGCGGCTGGGAATCTGGTCGGTTTTCATCGGGCACCTTTTCTGGGCGCTGCCCTTCGCTCTCGTGCTGACGCTGGTGATCTACAGCCGGTTCGACCGCGTCCTGCTCGACGCCGCCGCCGATCTGGGCGCCGGCCCATGGCAGCGTTTCAGGCTGGTCGAATGGCCTTTCCTGCGCCCGGCCTTCTTCGGCGCCGGCCTGTTCGGCTTTCTTCTCAGCTTCAACGAATTGCCGCGCACGCTCTTCCTGCGCGGCACCACCACCACCATGCCGGTGTTCCAGTGGGCCCAGGCGGCGGACCATCAGAGCTACGTGCCGATCTCGTTCGCGCTGGCGACGATCGTCGTGGCGGTGACCGTGCCGGTGCTGATCGGCTTCTTCCGCATCGCCTTCCGGCAAGATGACAGGTCGTGACGATGGGCTGCGTGGTGGAGGCAGGCTGGCACTACGCGCAGGCCGGGATCGTTCCTCCGGCACGAAATGTCAGGCTCGATTTCGGCGGGGGAAACGGTTCTCTGGGCGGCCCGGCGCATGTGGCGCTGCCGGCAGCCGTCAACGCGCATGACCACGGGCGCGCCATTTCGACACTCGCCGCCGGAGTGGCGGACGATGTCCTCGAGCGCTGGATCCCTGCCTCACAACGGGTTCCATGCGTCGATGCCGGCCTGGAGGCGACGGTGGCGCTCGCGCGCATGGCGAGGGCCGGCATCGCGGCCACCCAGATATGCCACGATGCGGCCACCCTCGAAGCCGGGATTTCGGGAGCCGTCGCCATTGCCGGAGCGGCCCGCAAAGTAGGAATCCGCGTCGAGATCGCTCTGCCGGTCTACGACATGAACCTGGACGGTTATGTCTCGCAGGAGGACAGGTTGCTCGGCCTTCCGGCATCGGACATTACCGGCGCCGCCGGCAGCCGCGCGGCCGCCGCGCCGATCGTGGAGCAGATAGCCGCCGTCGAGGAGGCTGCGTCGAGGGCCGAAGGCGGCGGCGTGACGGTTGCCTTCCATGCCGTGGGTCTGCCCTGGTGCTCGCCGGCCCTGTTTTCGGCGGTCGCCGAACGCTCGATGGCGACGGGGCGGCGCGTGTTCATGCACCTGCTCGAAACCGGTCAACAGCGCAGATGGGCGGACGCCGCCTACGACAGTCGGCCGCTGCACATGCTGGACGAGGCTGGCCTGCTTTCCGACAGGCTCGCCTGCGCGCATGGCGTCCACCTGCGGGACAGCGAGATCGCGCTGCTTGCCGAACGCGGCGTGACGGTGTCGGTCAATACGAGCTCGAATCTGCGGCTTGCCTCCGGCATCGCGGCCGTGCCGGATTTCGTACGGGCGGGGCTGCGCTTCGGCCTCGGCATAGACAGCTTCGGGTGGAGCGATCATCCCGACCCCTGGAGCGAGGCCCGGCTTTGCCGGCTTGTCCACAGGGGCAGAGGCAGTGATCACAGTCTCGACGATTCCGCCGTGCTCACGGCCCTGTCCCGGGGCCATCGCCCCGGCGACCTCGTCCTGTTCGACCTGGACAGACTTGCGCCGGATCGCCTGGAACAGGCCGATCCGCTGGCCCTGATCCTGGCTCGCGGCAGCTCTGCACAGGTGACGGACCTGCTTGTCGAGGGCAGGCCGGTGATGCGCGCCGGCCGGGTGCTCGGCGTCGATGCCGAGGCGAGCGAGGCGGAGCTTCGCGCCCGTTTGCGGTTGCCGGCACGGTAAGCCGCTCCGGCGCAGGCGCGAACAAATCGATCAGGCTCCGCCGCTGGTTCCGTTGCAAACTTTCCGGCAATTCGGGTCCGGCATGGGGACGCCCCCGCTTCGGGAATCGCCGGCGACACGCCGAGGCTCGCTCCGATAGCGCCAAGGCGATTTGCATGCTCGAACGGACCCTGAGCTCTCGGCCGGTCCGTGTCGCCTGCACCCCGCTTCCGGGAACCGGGAGCCGCCGCTGCCGTTCTCCTGACCGGGAGAGCAAAGGAGGCATCCATGCCACGCGGAGACAAATCCAAGTACACCGACAAGCAGGAACGCAAGGCCGACCACATCGCCGAAGGTTACGAGAAGCGCGGCGTATCGGAGAAGGAAGCGGAGCGCAGGGCCTGGGCGACCGTCAACAAGGATGACGGCGGCGGCAAGAAGCAGGGCGGTTCAGGCCGCGGCACCCACACGGGTCATCCCGCCGCCCACAAGGGCGGGGAAAAAGGCGGCAAGGCCGCCGCGTCCCGGTCCGCGGCCGAACGCTCCGCTTCCGCGAAAAAGGCGGCAGCGACGCGCAAGCGGAACGCCGAGCACGCGCACGGCTAGGAGCACCGATGCGATCAAAACTGCTTAGCGAGAGCGACGGCGTCAGGACCTTCGCCGTCGTCCTCGATCCCGGTGACGAGGCATTCCGCTCGATCTCGGATTTCGCCGCGCAGCAAAACGTCACGGCCGCTGCGGTGACCGCGATCGGGGCATTCGAAAGCGCGACGGTCGGCTGGTTCGACTTCGCGTCGAAGACCTATCGCAAAATTCCCGTCATCGAACAGTGCGAGGTGTTGAGCGCGATCGGCGACATCGCCGCGGGCGACGACGGCAAGCCGAGCCTGCACATGCATGCGGTGCTCGGCCTCTGCGACGGATCCACCCGCGGCGGCCATCTGCTCGAAGGTGTCGTCCATCCGACGCTCGAGGTGATGGTGACCGAAACGCCCGCCCACCTGCACAGAAGGAAGCGCCCTGAACTCGGCATCGCCCTGCTCGACCTGTAGCAAGGACATGTCACATGCCGTCCACCGTGATCGAAAAAAGCGCATACGATCCGGCGACGAGGACAATGAGCGTATGGTTCCGAGCGAGCGGCCGACGCTACGACTACGAGGACGTGCCGCCGGAGACCTATGCCGCCTACCGATCATCCTTTTCCAAGGGCAGATACTTCAACAGCTTCATCCGCGATCGGTTTCGGTATCGACGGGTAGCGGAGACGCGGTAGTGGCCCCTACCCTCGCCGCCGACCCACACTCGCGGTCCGATACGCTCGCCGGAACGGTTCGACCTCTCGGGGGTTGAGTGAGTTCAACCTACGAGGAGAGTTTCCATGGACCACAGCAACCACGTTCGCCTCACCGAAGCGGAACTGAACCCCGCAAACCTGGAAGGCGCCACCATCTACGGGCCCGGCGACGAGAACCTCGGCTCGGTGTCGCACGTTCACGGCACCGGAACAGGAGCGCAGGTGATCATCGATGTCGGCGGCTTTCTCGGGATCGGCGCCAAGCCTGTCGCGGTTCCCGCCAGCCAGCTTGATTTCATGCGCGACGAGGACGGCGACATCCACGCCGTGACGTCCTGGACCGAGGACGAGCTCAAGAACATGCCCGAGCACAGGGATTGATTGTCGCCATCCAGAAACGCGATCCAACCGCAACCGATACCAACGGTCTCGGCATCTGGTTCTTTTGTGATTTTGAGGCGTCTGCGGCCGATGATTCCGTTTTTCCAAAGGGATTTGGCGACGGGATCAGCGGTAAGGTTGCGGGATGACTATTCCGCCGGCGAGCTTCGCCGGCTTGCCCGATTGCCCGAAGATGCACGGGCAGCCCTGTTGACGATCACAGCAGAATGAACCGGGCCAACGCAGCGCGGCCCGGCGGCATGGATCGCCAGACATTGCGCTCGCGGGCGCACCGGTTCGATCCAGCTGGCCCTGCACTGCGGCCATCTGCATCCCAGCTGCCATCACCTCCTGGATCTGAGCCCTGAGCCCTGGGAGGGTCTGCTTTCGGGAGCGACAAGGGCAACCCTGAGTGACCAGCGTAAGCGCGCATGGCCGCCTGCAGTTGCGGGGGCGGCTTCGTTTCGCGGGCAGGCCGCGGCGAATTCCTGTACTTCCTTGCGGAAACCGACGCCCGTTCGCAGCCGTTGGCATCGCTCCGATCGAGCCAGACGTTTTCTTGAGTCGGTGCCCTTTATTTTCACGTTTGTTATGTTATTACGTTACTCAAGAGAGTTTGCTCAAGGAGATCCCTGCATGAATTTACAATGGAGGAGCGCATCGGTCCTGCTTGCGCTGGTGTCCGGAATTGGCGTGGCGTCGGCCGACGATAAGGAGGCCTGGCGCCTGTTCGTCGCTGACCGAGAGCGGCCGAAAGTGACCGTCGTCGACACGGTGAAGGGCCAGCCGGTCGAGACCTTGCAGATCAAGGCGCCGGCCTCGCTGTTCCGCAGCGAGAGCGGGCGCACGGTGTTTGCCGTGCAGGGCGATGCCGGGACGGTGACCGCCATCGCCAGCGGCATCTCCTTCGAGGATCATGGCGATCACGGCGACATCGACGTCGAGGCGCCGAAGCTGACCGGCACGGAGATCGTCGGACAGAAGCCGTCGCATGTGGTGGATCATGACGGCGCGGTCGCGCTGTTCTTCGACGGCGACGGCGTCGCGCGCATCCTTTCGGAGAAGGCGGCGCTGGACGGCAAGTCCGAAGTTCGCGAGGTGAAGGCGGAAGCGCCGCATCACGGCGTCGCGGTCGCCTATGGCGCGCATGTGCTGCTGTCGGAGCCGAACAGGGAAAAGCCGGACGAACTCCCGGTCGGTATCAGGACCGTCGATGAGGCCGGCGCGCAGGTCGGCGAGATCGCTGCCTGCCCCGACCTGCACGGCGAGGCTTCTTCCGGCAACATTTTGGCATTCGCCTGCGCGACCGGCCTGCTCGTGGTCACGCATGGCGACGGCGTACCGGAGATCCGGCACCTGCCCTATGCGGACGATCTGCCGGATGGAAAGTCGACCACGCTGCTCGGCGGCAGAGGGCTCCAGTATTTCCTCGGCAACTACGGTCCCGACAAGGTCGTGCTGATCGACCCGACGGCGCAGAAGGGCGCCTTCAGGCTGGTAGAGCTGCCGACTCGGCGCGTGCATTTCGCCGTCGATCCGATCCGGCCGAAGTTTGCCTATGTCTACACCGAGGATGGTCAACTCCATCAACTCGACATCGTGGCCGGCAAGATCGCCAACTCGCTGAAGCTGACCGATCCCTATTCGATGAACGGCCACTGGAACGATCCTCGCCCGCGCATCGCGGGAGCGGGCGACAGGATCGTCGTCCCCGATCCGTTGCAGGCCAAGCTGCATACAGGTCCACAACGGTCCCGAAGGCCATAGCCACGATCACGGCGACGACCAGATCTACAAGGGCTACTTCAAGGACGAGCAGGTCAAGGAACGTCCCCTGTCCGATTGGGCCGGGAACTGGCAGTCGGTCTATCCTTATCTGAAGGACGGGACGCTCGATCCGGTGATGGCCCACAAGGCCGAGAAGGGAGACAAGAGCGTCGACGAGTACAAGGCCTATTACGAAGCAGGCTACCGGACCGATGTCGAGCGCATCGAGATCGGCGGCGACACCGTGACGTTCTACAAGGACGGGAAACCGCTCGAGGCGCGCTACGCCGGCGACGGCTACGAAATCCTGACCTATGGGGCCGGCAATCGCGGCGTGCGCTTCATTTTCAGGAAAACAGCGGGCGACGCGGCCGCCCCGCAATACATCCAGTTCAGCGACCACAGAATAGCGCCGGCGGCGGCCGACCACTATCACCTCTACTGGGGCGACGACCGCGCTGCCCTGCTCGGCGAAGTGACGCATTGGCCGACCTACTACCCGTCTTCGCTGGGCGCGGAGCAGATCGTCCGCGAGATGATCGCGCACTGACCGCGTCCTCCAAGACGCACATCCGGCCCGGCCCGCCGGGCTGGATGCCCCTCGCTCCCATCGGAACCAAAGCCATGCCCGGCACAGCCAAACCGAACAAACGCCTGCCCGTGACCGTCCTCTCCGGCTTCCTCGGCGCCGGCAAGACCACGCTCCTCAACCATGTCCTCAACAACCGCGAGGGCCGCCGCGTCGCCGTGATCGTCAACGACATGAGCGAGGTCAACATCGACGCCGCACTTGTGCGCGACGGCGGCGCCAACCTGTCGCGCACCGACGAGAAGCTGGTCGAGATGACCAATGGCTGCATCTGCTGCACGCTGCGCGACGATCTCTTGCAGGAGGTGCGCCGGCTTTCGCAGGACGGCCGCTTCGACTACCTGCTGATCGAGGGCACGGGCATTGCCGAGCCCCTACCCGTCGCCGCCACCTTCGACTTCCGCGACGAGAACGGCGAGAGCCTGTCGGACGTCGCCCGGCTCTACACAATGGTCACGGTGGTCGATGCCGCCAACCTTTTGAAGGACTATTCCTCGCAGGATTTCCTGCGCGACCGCGGCGAGGTCGCCGGCGACGGCGACGACCGCGCGCTCGTCGACCTACTGGTCGAGCAGATCGAGTTCGCCGACGTCGTCGTCATGAACAAGGTCTCGGATGCCGCGCCGCACGATCTCGACCTGGCGCGCAAGATCGTGCGCGCGCTCAATCCCGATGCGGAACTGGTCGATACCGATTTCGCGCAGGCGCCGCTGGACAGGGTGCTGGATACCGGCCGCTTCGACTTCGAGAAGGCCGGGCAGCATCCGCTCTGGTTCAAGGAACTGAACGGCTTCAAGGACCATGTACCCGAGACGGAGGAATACGGCATCCGCTCCTTCGTCTATCGAGAGCGGCGGCCTTTCGATCCGATGAGGCTGAAAGCCTTCATCGACAAGTCCTGGCCCGGCGTGGTGCGCGCCAAGGGCTTCTTCTGGCTGGCGACCCGGCCGCACAATGTCGGCGAGATCAGCCAGGCCGGCGCGCTCATCCGAACCGGCAAGCGCGGGCTTTGGTGGGCATCGGTGCCGAGACATCAATGGCCCGATCATCCAGAGTGGCGTGCTGCCATGAAGCCTTATCTCGATCCGGTCTGGGGCGACCGGCGGCAGGAGATCGTCTTCATCGGCTGCGGCCCGATGGACGAGCGGCAGATCAGGGCCGGGCTCGACGCCTGCCTCGTGCCCGAGCGGGACTACATGCCCGGCCGCTGGCGCGACCTTCCCGATCCCTTCCCCAGTTGGGAAAGGGATGCAGCATGAAGATCAAGGCCCGCCACCGCCTCGCTTCACGGTTCTGTGTGCGGCGTTATCCGGCAAAGGCGATATAAAATTTACCATCTCCCCTTACCCAGGGCGCAAGCAATTCCAGGATCTTTGCAGGAGATCTGTTCCGATGCGATTGCGGTCCCTCCTTCTGAGCGTGCTTGCCCTCCTGGTGCCGGCCGCCGCTCTGTCGTTGCCGCCTCCGTCGCTCGCCGCGCAGCAATCCTCCGGGTTTCCGGCCTGGCTCGCGGCGCATGTCGGCGAAGGCGACGGCCAGATCGCGCCAGTCGTCCTCGAAAGGGCGCGCGCGCTCTATCTGCGCAAAAAGGCGCAGGGCGTGATCGACAATCCTTGCTATCTCGCCATGGACGCCACGCGTCCCGCCGATCTGGGCGGCGGCAAACTGGCTCGCCGGTTCTACGTCGTCTGTGAAGCCGACCGGACGTTCAACGCGATCTCGTCCGGCCATGGCAGCGGCCGCAACCTGAAAGGCGTCCTGGATTTCTCCAACGGCAGGCAATGCGCGAAGAACTTCGGCAATGCGCTGGACTCCAACCTGACGACGGGCGGCGCCTATGTGACCAGCGAAACCAAGACCTCCTTCAAGGGCTACTACCGCGGTTCCACGAAGCGGGATGCCGTTCTGATGCGGTCCTTCGTGCAGTTCGACGGCGAAGGCGAGACCGCCAACGCAAGGCAACGCGCCATCGGCGGCCATGCGGCCGCGCTGGTGAAGGGAATGTGCCTGCGTAAGAACCAGGCCAGCCCCTATGCGGACCATGACGGCTACGTGCCGGTGGGAACGCTGGTGGACTACTCGGCCGGGCGCAGCAATGGCTGCACGAGCTGGACGCCGACCGACGCGGCGCTGCTCGTGCCGATGGTGCAGGACAGGCCGACGACGCTCTACATCTATCCGGAATCGAGCGACATCGCTGCCGTCGCCCGTGCGAAGGCGAAAGGCCAGCCGCTCGCGCAAGCCGGCCTCTACTGGAACGCATCGTGCCTGAAGTCGATCGGCGCGCCGAAGTTCTGGTCCGCGAAGACCCTCGAGCCGATCATCGCACGATACAAGGCAAATCACCCGGCGCCGCCTCCACGGCCGTTGCCGATGTGCAAGGGCTCGTGAGGTCGACAAGGAACGGACCCGCGCACGTCGACCGCCGCTCGACGGCGGTCGAACCCTCGCTTTGTATGTGACGGGCAAGACTTCTGCCGAATGCCCCCAGAGCAACGAAGCGGTGCCGTGGATCGTGCGGACGGGTTCGTCCTGGCGTGACCTGCCCGAGGTGTTCGGCGACTGGAACAGCGTCCTCCGCCGCTTCAGCCGCTGGAGCCACAAGCTTCTCAAAATTCAAGCAGTTCCGTCATGTCGCAACACGCTTCGGGAAAACCGCAAGCACTACCTCGCCGTCGTCACACTGGTCGTAACAATCCTACGGCTCGGATAACTGTCCACACTTGGAGTCCGCCGTCGTCATGCAAGTCTGTCTCTAGGATAGATGCCGTGCAGGACGACGTCATAATGGTTTTCGATATGCTCCGTGCAGCGGCACGCCTTGGCCTGGAGTGCGTGCCGATTGATCACGGTGATCGCGCCACGACTCGTCGTGATGATGCCTTCGTCCCGAAGCTGGCGAATGACCCGCGCCACGAAAGTCCGACCAACGCCTAATGTTTCGGCAAGTTGCTCCTGCGTGATGTCGACCACGGGCTGCCTCGTCCGCGCCATCGCTGCGAGCAGCCATTTGGCGGCCCGCTGCATGATGGTGTGCGTCGCGTTGCATGCGGAGGTCTGGAAGACTTGCGCAATAAGACAATCCGAATAGCGCGCGAACCAGTGACGCAACGTAAGCGAGTCGAGCTTTGCCTGTTCCAGTGCAGCCGTTTTCAGCCGGAAGAACGGCCCTCCGATGCGCACGACAGCGTTAGCATAGGCCGGCAAGCTTCCGTTTGAGACGATGCCGCCGATTGCACCTTCGCGGCCGATCAGGGCGACTTCAACGGCTCCCGTGCCGTCCTCGGAACCGAGTTGGAAGCTTGCCAGCGAGGGGCCGCACGGAAACCAGGTGTCAACGACGTCTTCTCCGGCCGACTGAAGAACATCTTTCCGATTGAGCTCGAACACCATCATGTGAGCTGCCAGCCGCTGCCGATCGTCCTCATTCAGTTTCGCGAGAAGCTCGTTTTCGAGCATCTCGACGGGAGTAGGAGAAATCATGAATATGGACCCGAGCCCGATGTGAATCTAATGTCGAATAGCGCACAATTTCGGCCTTCGTCTGACCGCTTGTGCGCGAGACGATGGGAGCCCCGCTACAGAGTCATCGTATGAACGGTTCGACGTCCCCGCTCCGCGCAATGAATCCGGAGGGAGCCGGTGGTCCCGCTCTCGTCACCAGTCTCAAAACCGGCGTACGCTCGGTAGCAAAAGATGCAGGCTGGTGCCCTTGCCAATTTCGCTGTCGATGAGCACCTGGCCTCCTGATTGGTGGACAAAGCCATAGACCTGGCTCAGGCCGAGTCCGGTTCCTCGTCCTTCGCCTTTTGTCGTGAAGAACGGTTCAAACACCTGGGCCAGGGTCTCCTTGCTCATGCCGCAGCCAGTGTCACGGATCGTAACGCGAACCAAGGACGTCTCCGTCTCGGAGGAACCGTTGAAGCCGTTCGAGATGTTGCTCGTCTCAATGGTCAGCGTGCCCCTACCGTCCATGGCATCGCGGGCGTTCACAGCGAGATTGAGGAGGGCGACGTCGAACTGGTTGGCGTCGATTGCGACCGCATCGAGATGCGGCGCCAGAATGGTCCGGATCTCGACTCCGCGTCCTAGAGTGCCTTCGAACAGGTGGATGAGAGATTCGATCCGGGCGTTCACGTCAATGACTTCGGGGGAGAGCGTTTGCCGTCGGGAGAAGGCGAGCAATTGCTGAGTCAGCGCGCCGCCATTGCCGGCCCGCGCCCGCATTTCATTGATAAGCATACCGACCTTGGCATCAGCGGGGTCAACGGCGATCTGCTTTTCAAGGAGATTCAGGCCGGATTCGAACACCGCGAGCAGATTGTTGAAGTCGTGCACGATCCCGGCGGCCAACCTGCCGATGGCTTCCATCTTGTGTGACTGGCGTTGGCGTTCCTCCGCCGCACGTTGGGCCGAGACATCGCGCAGGCTCGCGAGAAGAGCGGCATCGCCATTCCACCCGATCTCGACGACACGCATTTCGACGTCCGCTGAAGGTTTGCCGGGCCTCCGGACGCGGATTTCCGCAATGTCTCCGGCAACGACCGGCCGGCCGAGCGGGACATGGAGAAGTTTTTCGATTGGTTGTCCGAAAATTTCGCCGGCCGCCGGATTCGCGTAAAGCACGGTGCCGGCGAGATCGACGATCAGAATGCCGTCAGCAATGTTTTCGACGAGACGCTGGAAGGAGAGCTGGCTAAATCCAGCAAGCGGCTCATCCTCGCCCGTATCGAAGACTTCCGCCGCCGTGCGCATCCTCTCTCGCGCCATGCTCATGCCGTGGGACCCGCTATTGCCGTGTCGCCAAATACATCGGGCACTCCGCCGAACGGTTCGCCCAGATGCATGCCCTTTGCATCGATCGTGAAGCGGCGGATCTGCTTGTCATGCTCGCTGCCTCGCATCTTCAGCACCATCAGCCCTCGATTCATCATGTCGCCTTCCTGAATGTAGCGCAGCAGGATGATCGAGTCGGTCAGCGTCGAGATATGCTGCTCGCTGGCGCTTTGGCCGCCGATCAGGGACTTGTTGGTCGCCGTGCAAAGCCCCGCGATCTCGTGCTGCTTGATGAAGGACGTCAAGCTGATCAGGAATTCGCGGAACCCGGTCTCCGGGGCGATCCGCTCCAACGCCGAAAGGCTGTCGACGGCAAGCCGATCCGGCTTGAACTCCTCCACCAGTTCCCGGATCGTCAGCAAATGGTCCGGGAGGCTCTGCGCTTCGGGGTACAAGGAGATCACCTTGAGCTTCCCCTCCGCTTCCATCGCTTCGAAATCCACGCCCCAGCCGCGGGCGTTGCGGAACAGTTGGCCTCGGCTTTCTTCATAGCCGACGAGCAGCGCCCGCTCGCCGGCGGCCACTCCTCCAGCGAGGAAGTTCGTCACCAGCAGGGTCTTGCCGGTGCCGGTGGCGCCACTCACCAGCGTGACGCTGTCGCGGAACAGGCCGCCGCTCGTCATGCCGTCGAGCTCGGCATTGCCGCTGGTTACACGCTTGGTGCTCGATTTCTGTTCGAGCCTGAGCGACGACAGGGGAACCGCGACGAGCCCGTGATTTTCGACCAGCGTGATCGGCACCTCGCCCTCGACATGCCGGCTGCCGCGCATCTTCAACACCTCGATCGTGCGGCGGCGGCGCTCCTTGTCGAGCGCATTGCGCAGGATGACGACATTGTCGGCGACGAACTCCTCGATGCGATGCCGGGAAATCTCACCATATTCGCTGTTTCGCTCCGCCGTCATCAGGACGGTCAGGCCTTCCTTCTTCAGCGCGGCGGCGATGCGCAAAAGCTCACGGCGTGTTGTCGTCGGGTCGGCGATGAAATGATCGAAAAGCTGCGTCAGCGAATCCAGGACGAGACGTTTGGCCCTGGCCGCGCGCACGGCATGAAGAATGCGCGCGAGGAGACCGGCGAGATCGAAGTCGCCGACGACGATCTCGTCGCGATCCTGCGGGCTCGCGTCGACGAAAACGAGCTGTTTCTGTTCGCGCCAGCGCCGGATATCCCAACCGAAGCTGGCCATGTTGACTTCGATCTCGTGCGGCGATTCCTCGAACGTGACGAACACGCCCGGCTCGTGAAGATTGGCGATGCCATGTGCCAGAAACTGTGTCGCGAACACCGTCTTGCCGCTGCCCGGCGTCCCGCCCACGATGGTGGTCCGTCCGCGAGGCAGCCCGCCCATCACCAGATCATCGAAAGCCTCGATGCCCGTCTTTACGCGTTCAAGCACGGGATCGACGGCATCATCCTCTTTTATGGTCATCCGGATGCATCCTTGTTGCCGTAGCCGAAATATTCGAGAACCTGGGTCGTGTTGCTGATGTCGCCGATCAGACGGCGCGGCGGCGTCACGGTCTCGTCGGAGAGTGTCGGGGTCGCGAGAATCCCGGCGATCTCCGCCTCGGCCGGCCGCTCCAGAATGTCGATAATTTCTATATCGATCGGCTCCGACGCCGCATCGATGATGCGCTTGCGGCCTTCAAGCGCGCGGCGCGCGCCGGGAGCGTCGCCTGCCAGATAAAGCCGGAGGATTGGGCGAACCGCTTCGTCGGCCACATCATCTGTATTCATGTGTCACGCCCGTTTTCCAGGACAGAATTGGGTATTGGCGTGCTTGGGCGCCCCGCCGGATTCCGCTTCGGCATCGCTTCTCCCACGAGGCGCAAGTATCTCGCTGGGAACCGATGGTGCCATCGCTCACGTTCGATGAGGCCTGATCAGCGCCTTGTGTTGCCTTGTAGACAGAAATGCGGGATCGGTCTGCCCACTAGTGAACGTTTCTCCAGCTTGTGCGTTACGAAAAAATTCGAGACGAGAGGCAGGCAATGGATGTCCGAAGCGCAGAGGGAGACCTGATCGGAAACAATTTGTTGCGTGCCTTGCGGACCGAAGACTGGGCAATCATCCAACCGATGCTGGAGGAGTGGTCCGCGCCGACGGGAACGCTGCTCCACGATCCCGGTGATACGGTCAAGCACGCCTATTTCCCCTGCGGGCCAAGCCTGATTTCCTATCTGGTCGTGCTCGGCGACGGGCGTGCGATCGAGACAGCGCTCATCGGCCGGGAAGGCGCGATCGGCGGCATCGTCAGCCAGGGGCGCCTTCCCGCCTATGCCCGCGCCGAGGTACAGTTGGGCGGGTCATTCTGGCGCATTGATCTGCACGATCTCGAAGAAGCGAAGTCGCGCTCGATAACGCTGCGATTCCTGTTCGCACGCTATGCCGACTGCCTGATGGCCCAGGTCTTCCAGTCCGTCGCCTGCAACGCCGCCCATTCGATCGAACAACGAACGGCAAAATGGCTGCTGGCTGCCATGGATAGGACCGGCGCGATCGACGTGGCGCTGACGCAAGAACAATTGGCGTCGATGCTGGGGGTCGGGCGCAGCTATCTCAGCCGGGTCATTCAGGATTTGAAGACGAAAAGGTCATCGAAACACGGCGCGGGCGCATCGGCATCGCCAATATCGACGGACTTCGGGCGCTCGCCTGCGAGTGCAATCCTTGTGTCAGCCGCCACTTTGACGACGTTCTGAAAGGCGTTTACCCGGCCGAGGAAAGCGGATCGGCTTTCAAGGAAAGAGAGCCTCGTCAGGCCTCACGCTGATTGGCCTCGAACAGCGAGAATATTTCCTGCTTACTCATAGGAAAGGTCAATTTCCATGGGAGCTTCCCCGTCGTGAAATTCGCACAGAAGCCGCTCGCCTCCATCCAGTCGAACAACGCCGGAAACTCGTTCGGCGACGTCTTCGTGGCCGGCATCCGGCCTGCCTTCTCCTGAGCATACCCCGCGCCCATTCTCGAAAGCACTCGAGAAGATCGCTTGCGGAACAATTTCGACCTCATGCAACAACTCGAACGGCAAAGCCAACACAAGCGACGTAGAGTCGATCCTGTCGCGGAAATCACGCAGGCCGTCCGAAAGCTCGTTCAATGCGGGCCCAGAAGCCAATCGTTCAAGAAGGCAGCATCGGGCGAATTCATTGGGGAACCCAGCCCTAAGGTTCCCGTTGCCCTATGACCCTCGAAACATTCGTTGCCTATAGCAGTAAAATGATCGCCGCGATGTGGGAAACGGAGACGGGCTTCTTCTAAGCGGCTACCAGCCGATCTGGTGGACAGCTGCGAAAAGCAGCAGCTTCGCGTTGCGAATCTGGAGATGCGCCATGGCGAGCAAATTGATCTGGGGAATCCTTCTAGGCGTGATCGTCGGCGCTGCGTTCGGTTACGTCGGCGGCAACACGCCGATCGGGATCGCCATTTGCATCGCGGCCGGAGCTATCGCGGCAGGGATTTGGCATTCTCTTTCGGCGAGGAATTCGGAGCGATAGGATGAAACCCGCTGCCGAATTTTTCTTACGTACTGCTGCTGGCCGGTTTTCCGTCGTCGAGTATGGCGGTTCGGGCAAGGACTGCCTGCTTATCCACGGGACAGGCCAGAATGCCCTTGCATGGAAGGCCGCGGCCAAGGACCTTGCGCGCAAATATCATGTCGTCGCTCTCGATTTGCGCGGGCACGGGCAGACCCCCGAAGATTCGAGCGAGGCCCAGCAGTATTGGCGTGACATCGGGCCGATTGCCTCGGCGCTGAATCTGGAAAGACCCGTTCTGATAGGCCATTCCACCGGAGCCTATGCGGCGACCGCCTATGTAGCCTCCGGTGGGGACGCCTCGGCTATCGTTTGCGTGGATGGGTTTACCCTGGACGAACCGAATTCCTCTGACACCGCAACGGAGCAGAAAAAATGGAACGACGCAGAAGCTCTTTTTTCCATGTTCCGATACGGCTGGATTGCGACGGCAACCGAACGGGACCGCTACCTCGACGAAGTTGTCGCTGCTTCGCCTACCGACCCTCTCAATGCTGGCGTGGAGCCCGAACTGCTCCGAGCCATGCTCAAGCGGTGTTTCTTCGAACGCGATGGATTTTTTCTGCGGCGACCGACGTTGGAAGAAATCGACATCGTCAGTCAGTCTTCACCTGATGCAACCGTTGCACCTGATCGCGACGTATATGACAGAGTTAGCATACCATTGTTGCTTGTCTGGGCGCGCCACGGCCTTTCATCAGGCCGACACCGCGAATTGAGACAGATCGCTGAGGCTCGTGCAGGTCGAGCCCTCATTTCGATCGATGCTTCTCACAATGTTCCGATGCAGCATCCAACCGAACTGGCGAAACTTATCTGTTCTGGATTGGAAGCACTGGTGGGAACCGATCGGGCCGTTTTCAGTGAGCGTGCCCGGCAGGGCTAGGAGCTTGCCAGGCCGCCGCTCGGTTGCGGCCGGAGATTGTAGCCACGAGTGTGCTCCTGGCGCGGAGGCATGCGGGCAGGAGTGGTCAGCAGGAACCGACTCGAGGCAGCGCAATATCGTGAAGACCTTAGATGTTTGATCCCAGGCTTTGATGGGGCATCCTTATCATCCGAATCGAAGGATGCGCTATGGGCCAAGTTCTGCATGGGAGCGCCACAACGACAGAGGCGGTCCGTCGAGCGATACAGCATAGTCAAGAGAGCCTGAGGGCGCTGGCCAAACGCTACGGGATCAACCAGAAGACGGTTGCGAAATGGAAGAGGCGAGCTTCGGTCGCCGATCTACCGACTGGTCCGAAGGAACCGCGATCGACGGTGCTCTCGATTGAGGAGGAGGCGGTCATTGTCGCCTTCCGCCGCTACACGTTGCTGCCGCTCGACGACTGCCTCTATGCGCTTCAGGCGACCATTCCGCACCTGACGCGGTCCTCATTGCATCGCTGTCTGCAACGCCATGGCATCGGCCGGCTTGCGGATGTCGAGGGCGACAAACCGGCGAAGAGGAAGTTCAAGAGCTACCCGATCGGCTACTTCCACATCGACATTGCCGAGGTCAGGACCGAGCAGGGCAAGCTGCACATGTTCGTCGCCATCGACCGCACCTCGAAATTCGCCTTCGTCGAGCTGCATGAGAAGGCCCCCACAGCCGTATCAAGAGACTTTTTGCTGCGGTTGATCGCGGCCGTGCCCTACAAGATCCATGCCGTGCTTACCGACAACGGCATCCAGTTCACCACGCCCGGTGCCGGTGGCTCGGCGGTGCCGCTCATCAAGGAGGCAATCGCCAATGGCGAGATCTTCCGCGCTCACGCCTTCGAATACACCTGCGCCAGGAACGACATCGAGCACCGCACGACAAAGGCCAGGCATCCGTGGACCAACGGCCAGGTTGAGAGAATGAACCGGACCATCAAGGACGCCACCGTCAAGCGCTTCTACTACGAGAGCCACGACCAACTCCGTACCCATCTCGCTGACTTCGTCGCCGCCTACAACTTCGCCCGCAGAAAATGCCGGGACTAAACACCTAGAGGATCGACCAGCTTCTTCTTGTGAGACCCTGAAAGTGGAAACTATTGAGACCGATCGCCTCGTTCTGAGGAACTTCCGCCGGAGCGATGCCGCCGACCTCTTCGCTTATCTGCATGAGCCCAAAGCAAGCTGCTTCCTGTCGCTCAAGCTTGCAGACATGAAGGAAGCCGAGGCCGAAGCTGAGAAAAGAAGCGCGGACGATGAGCATCTCGCGGTCTGCCTGAAGGACACCGGCCAACTTATCGGCGACCTGTTCGCCGTACCTGAAACCGACACCTTCTCTGTCGGCTGGAATTTCAATCCAGCGTTCGGCGGACAGGGATATGCGCTCGAAGCCGCCAGAGCCCTGTTCCGCCAGCTATTCGAACAGAAGGGCGCGCGCCGCCTTTACGCCTATGTCGAAGACCATAACACATCCTCACAACGCCTCTGCGAAAGGCTTGGAATGCGAAGGGAGGGGCTCTTCGTGGAATTCGTCTCGTTCAAGAACGACGATGCCGGCAATCCGGTTTATGAAAACACCATGCAATACGCCATTTTGCGTCGGGAATGGATGCCACGGGGCAACGCCTCCTCCTGAGTCTGCCCTGGCGTTGCCGACACACCCCCTTCTGCGGGGAGACCCGCAACGCCCCCCGTACACTGCGGCTGCGGGCACTCGTTGGCGCACCAAGGTATCCGATCGTCCAAAACCGTTTCAGACTGGAATTTTGAAACGGTGGCACCTGGGTAAGCTATTGAAATTATTGGCGCGCCCGAAGAGATTCGAACTCCTGACCCCCAGATTCGTAGTCTGGTGCTCTATCCAGCTGAGCTACGGGCGCGCGGGCTGTCGGGGACAGCAGGCCGGCAGCCAGGGGCAGCCGACGATGCTGCTACCTAGCCACCCTCGCCCGCAAATGCAAGCCGCCCCCGGCGGAAATTTAGCGGCGGGTTCGCATATGCCGTCCGGACCTCCCTGATCAAGCCGGGCGGCGCAGCGCGCCGCGCGCCTGCTCGATGCTGACCGGCTGGTCGGGGATGGAGACGGAGAAGACGGTGCGCCCGCCGACGCTCTCAACCAGCTCGAGCTGGCCGCCATGGGCGCGCACGAGCTCATGGGCGATGGCGAGGCCGAGGCCGGTGCCGCCGCTGCGCGCCGAGCCGCGGAACGCCGCGAAGAGGTTCTCGCGCGCCTTGGGAGGCAGGCCCGGCCCGGTATCGGCGACAATGATGCGGCTGACGCTGCCCTTGCGCTCGGCAGACAGCGTCAGCCGCCGCACGATCGCCTCCTCCGTGTCGCCGGCCATCGCCTGCACCGCGTTGCGGGCAAGGTTGGCCAGGACGCGGAAGAGCTGCTCGGCGTCGGCGTCGATCTCGAAGCCGTCCTCCACCGCATTGACGAAGTCGACGCCCGACGCCTCGGCGCCGACGGCCTCGCGCACCTCCTCCACGAGTTGGTGGAGCTTGAGCCGCCGGCGCGCCGGCGCCGGCTCCTGGGTGCGCCCGTAGGCGAGCACGCCGCTGGAATAGGCGACCGCGCGGTCGAGCGTGCGCACCAGCTTCGGCGCCAGCGACTGCACCGCCGGATCCTTGATGGAATGCAGGCGGTCCGAAAGCAGTTGCGCGGAAGACAGCATGTTGCGCATGTCGTGGTTGATCTTGGAGACGGCGAGGCCGAGATCCGCCAGATGGCGCCTTTCACCGAGCACGCGTTGCAACGTCGTCTGCATGGCGGCAAGCTCGCGCTCGGCGACGCCGATCTCGTCACTCCGCGGCTCGGGCTCTATGATGCTCGCGGGCTCCTCCGGGGCACGGGAGAAGGCCAGCATGGCGCCGGTCATGGCGCGGATCGGCAGGATCATGATGCGGTTGATGGCCGTATAGACCAGCAGCGCCGTGAAGACGGAAATCAGGAGCGAGACCAGGGCGACATTGCGCGAATAGACGAGCATGGCGTTGCGCAGCCGCCAGTCCGGCATGATGAGCTCGAACACCTTGTCGCTGTCGCCGACATGGCCATAGATGCGCAGCATGCGCTTGCCGCCGAAGGCGAGCGTGTCGAGCGCCGAGGCGACCGATCGCAGCCTGCCGGTCTGCTCCAGATTGATGTGCTCGTCCACCGCCTGCGGCATGTCGGAAACGGCGACCAGCCGGGACACGCCCTCCTCGTCGCGCACCGCGATCGCCTTCGCGCCGATCGCCATCAGCACGTCCTTCTGCAGGTTTTCCGGCGTGCTCCCCGCATCGTTGGCGATGAGCACGATGCTGACGGCCGCGGCCGTCGCCAGCCGCTCCTCCAGCCATCGGATCCTGAAATTGGCGATGGAGGGAACGAAGATCAGCACCTCGGCGAACATGACGAAGACCACCGTCAGCATCAGCAGCTTGGCCGACAGGCCGCGCGCCAGCGGCACCGCGGGCCGCGCCTCGCCGCGACCGGCGATGTCTGTCTCAGAGGGCGGACTGGCGTCCATGTCTCCCGATCCCGTTGCGGGCGGGCGCGGCCGGGCCACGCTGCCGCCTGCGCAAGCCATACCGCAGGGCCGCCAATTTGCCAAACCGCGGGCCTTGCCGGGCAGGTCCGCGCGATTGACTTCGCAGAACCTTCTCCCTATAAGCCGCCGCACGTTCGGACCGCCAGTTCCGGCGCTGTTGCCGTTGCGCCTGGCAGGCCGGACCAGCTCCTGCTCATCCGAGACAGAACCAAGAAGGGCCGCACGCCGCGGTATCAAATAAATGAAGCGCACCTACCAACCGTCCAAGCTCGTCCGCAAGCGCCGTCACGGGTTCCGCGCCCGCATGGCAACCAAGGGAGGACGTGGCGTCGTCGCCGCGCGCCGCAACCGCGGCCGCAAGCGGCTGTCCGCCTGACCGGGCTCCGGGAAGCATGACCTTCCCGGCGCGGGTCGCGTGACCATGAAAAACCCCTCTCCTCCGGGAGAGGGCGCCCCCCCGGAATGGGGGCGCCTGCGCAAGCGCGCCGATTTTCTCGCCGTGCGCGGCGGAGAGAAACGCCGCGGGCGCCTGTTCCTCCTCGAGCTGCGCAGGCGCGGCGACGAGGGCCCTCCCCGCATCGGCTTCACCGTCACCAAAAAGGTCGGCAACGCCGTGGTGCGCAACCGCGTCCGAAGGCGCCTGCGCGAAGCCGTGCGCCTTCATGCCGCCGCTGACATCGCGGCGGGCAACGACTATGTGGTCGTGGCGCGCCGCGACGTCCTCGCGGCCCCCTTCGACCAGATCGCAATGGAACTCTCGCGCCGCGTGCGCGGCA
>JAFKJW010000129.1 GCA_017305925.1 Hyphomicrobiales bacterium
GCAGTTTCGATATTTTCGCCAATGCTGCGACGCTGGAGATTGGCGAAACCCGAAATGCCATCCGATCTCCCCCCGTGTGGGGGAGATGTCCGGCAGGACAGAGGGGGGCGCGAAGAGGCTCGGCCCAACTACACTTTTCAAGCGATCGCCTCGACCTCCCCATCGATATGTCAGTTGACAATACCCTTGCAGGATGCAGTTGGCTCCGCAGCTTGCGCCGTGATAGGACCGTGGCGCGAATCCAGTGTCGCGGGGACGTCCTTGATCAAGCGCTTTTTTATCTTCGGGATACTGCTCATTCTCGTCGTCGGCGGCATCGTCGGCTTCAACATGTTTCGCGACAAGGCGATCCAGCAGTATTTCGCCTCCATGCCGACGCCCGAGACGACGGTCTCCACGATGAAGGTCGTGCCCGTCACCTGGCAGCCCGGCATCGAGACGATCGGCACGGTCTCGGCCTCGCGCGGCGTCGACCTGACGGTCGAGACCACCGGCATCGTCAAGCAGATCAACTTCAATTCCAACGAGCGCGTCGAGGCGGGCAGCGTGCTCGTCCAGCTCGACGACGAGGTGCAGCGCGCCGATCTCGCCGCCGCCCAGACCCAGGCCGCGCTCGACAAGGTCGCGCTCAATCGCGCCATCGAGCTGCAGCAGCGCGGGGTCGGCACGGCGGCCACGCTCGACGCCGCGCGCGCCGCCGCCGAGACGTCGGCGGCCCAGGTGAACAAGCTGCAGGCCGTGCTCGACCAGAAGCAGCTCAAGGCGCCCTACACCGGAACGATGGGCATCCCGCGCGTCGAGCTCGGCCAGTTCCTGCAACCGGGCACGGCGGTCGCCACCTTGCAGGATCTCGAGACGATGCGCGCCGATTTCTCGGTGCCCGAACAGCGCCTCTCCGAGGTCAGGATCGGCCAGCCGGTGAATTTCGGCGTCACGGAAACCGATCTGCCGTTCAACGGCTCCATCAAGGGAATCGAGCCCAAGGTGGACCCGAGCAGCCGGCTCGTCGCGATCCGCGCCGAGATCACCAATCCGGAAGGGAAGTTGAGCCCCGGGCAGTTCGTCCAGGTTCGCGTCGTGCTGCCCAAGCAGGACGGCGTGATCGCGCTTCCGGACACCGCGCTGACCAGCAGCCTCTACGGCGATTTCGTCTTCCTCGTCCGCCCCGCCCCGCCCAAGGAGCAGCCGGCGGCGAAAACCGAAGAGGCCGCCGGCACGACCCAGCCGCCGGCGCAGGCGGGATCGGGCCTCGTCGCCGCGCAGGTCTTCGTCAAGGTCGGCCGCCGCTCCGGCGGCATGGTCGAGATCCTGGAAGGCGTGAAGGAAGGCGACGAGGTGGTGACGGCCGGGCAGAACCGGCTGTCGAACAACGCGCCCGTCACGGTCGACAATTCTGTCGAGCCCAAGCCCGACACCGGAACGGCGATCGCCCCATGAGCTTCTCCGACATCTTCATCCGCCGGCCGGTGCTGACCACGGTCGTGGGCCTCATGATCCTGCTGCTCGGCTTCCAGGGCCTGTTCAACCTGGCCGTGCGCCAGTATCCGAAGGTGGACGAGACCGTCGTGACGGTGACGACCACCTATGCCGGCGCCAGCCCGGACCTCATCCAGGGCTTCATCACCGCGCCCATCGCGCAGGCCGTCGCGACGACGGAAAACATCGACTATGTAAGCTCCAAGAGCATGCCGTCGGCGAGCGTCGTGACGGTGCAGATGAAGCTCGGCTCCGACCCCGACGCGGCCCTCACCGAGGTGCTCTCCAAGGTCCAGCAGGTGCGCAGCAAGCTTCCCTCGGACGCCGAGGACCCGACCATCGTCAAGGGCACCGGCCAGCAATTCGCGCTGATGTATCTGGCGCTGCAAAACCCCAACATGACGCCGGAGCAGCTCACCGAATATATCGAGCGCGTGATCCGCCCCCGCATGTCCACCATCAAGGGCGTGGCCGAGGTGCAGGTGCTCGGCGCGGCCGACTACTCGATGCGCGTGTGGATCGATCCCGTCAAGCTCGCCTCCCGCTCCATGACGGCGGCGGAGGTGCTGGCGGCGATCAACAACTCGAACTTCCTGTCGGCACCCGGCAAGACCAAGGGCGAATACGTCGCCTACGCCATCACCATGAAGTCGACGCTGCAAACGCCCGAGGCCTTCGGCGCGATCCCGCTGAAATCGGACGGGAACGGCGGCATCGTGCGCCTGCGCGACGTGGCGCAGGTCGAGCTCGCCGCCGAAAGCACCGATACCATCGTCGATTTCGACGGGCAGCGCGGCACCTTCATCGGCGTCTTCCCGACGCCGGCAGCCAACCCGCTGGATACGGCCGCCGCGGTGGTGCAGGAGCTGCCGGCCATCCAGTCCAGCCTGCCGGAAGGCATGAAGATCGTGATGGTCTACGATTCGACCCAGACCATCAGCGCCTCCATCGAGGAGGTTTTCAAGACCATCGCCGAGGCCGTCGCCATCGTCGTCGTCGTCATCCTGCTCTTCCTCGGCTCGTTCCGCTCGGTCTTGATGCCGATCATGACGATCCCGCTGTCGCTGATCGGCGTCTGCTTCTTCCTGTACCTGCTCGGCTACTCGATCAACCTCCTGTCGCTGCTCGCCATGGTGCTGGCGATCGGCCTGGTCGTCGACGACGCGATCGTCGTGGTGGAGAACATCCACCGCCACATGGAGGAAGGCATGTCGCCCATGCAGGCGGCTTTCAAGGGGATGTCCGAGATCGTCGGTCCGGTCGTCGCGATGACGATCACGCTGGCCGCGGTCTTCGCGCCGCTCGCCTTCACCGGCGGCCTGACGGGCGCGCTCTTCCGCGAATTCGCGCTGACGCTGGCCGGCGCGGTGGTCATCTCGGGCTTCGTCGCGCTGACGATCACGCCGATGATGACGGCGCGCGTCCTCAAGGCGGGAAGCCACAGCCGCTTCCAGCGCTTCGTCGACAACTCATTCGACCGCATCGCCGACCGCTATGAACGGCTCGTGGGCGGGTCGCTGAAATACCGACCCGTCACGCTGATGATCGTCATCGCGCTCGTCTCGGTGACGGCCTTCATGTTCACCAAGACCTCCAGCGAGCTGGCGCCGGAGGAGGACCAGGGCGCGCTGTTCGCGCTGGTGACGGCGCCGCGCTACGCGACCAGCCAGTACACCGCGCTCTACACCCAGCAGATCCGCGACCTCACCCAGGATCTGGCCGAGCGCCGCGTGAGCTTCTCCATCGTCGGCGTCGGCGGCTCCACCAATTCCGCCTTCTCCATCTGGGCGTTCAAGGACTGGTCCCAGCGCAAGCGCACGCAAAAGCAGCTCCAGGCCGACATCCAGGAGCGGCTGAAGAAGGTGGCCGGCGTCCAGGCGCTGGTCTTCGCGCCGCCCACCCTGCCCGGCACCGGCGGCGGCCTGCCGATCTCCATGGTCATCCAGTCGACAGGCGATCCGAGCCAGGTCTTCGAGGTGGCCGAGCAGATCAAGCAGAAGGCTCAGGCGACGGGCCGCTTCATCATCGTGCAGAACTCCGCCGCCTTCGACGCGCCGCAGGTGACGATCACCATCGACCGCGACCGCGCCACCGCGCTCGGCCTGCCGATCCGCGACATCGGCGTGACGCTCGGCCTGCTGGTCGGCGGCGGCAAGGTCGCGCAGTTCGACCGCGATTCCAACAGCTACGACATCATCCTCCAGGTCCCCGACAAGTACCGGGAGAACCCCGAGCGGCTGACCGACTTCTTCGTGCGCAGCGCCAACGGCCAGATGGTGCCGCTGTCGGCCGTCACCCATGTCAGCACCAACGCCTCGCCGGCCGCGATCGAGCAGTTCAACCAACTCAACTCCGCCACCATCACGGCCCTGCCGATGCCCGGCGTGACGACCGGCGACGGGCTCCAGACGATCGAGGACATCACGCGGCCGCTGCTGCCGGCCGGCTTCTTCATCGACTATTCGGGCCAGTCGCGCCTGGAAAAGGAGCAGGGTTCCACCATCGCGATCGCCTTCGGGCTCGGGGCTGGGAACGCTGAACATCTACACGCAGGTCGGCCTCATCACGCTGATCGGCCTGATCACCAAGCACGGCATCCTGCTGGTCGAATTCGCCAACCAGCAGCGCGAGCACGGGCTGTCGATCCACGACGCCATCATCGCCTCGGCCAAGGTCCGCCTGCGGCCGATCCTGATGACGACGGCAGCCATGGCGCTCGGCGTCGTGCCGCTGATCGCCGCGCAGGGCGCCGGCGCGGCCGCCCGCTACTCCATGGGCCTGGTGATCTTCGCCGGCATCCTCGTCGGCACCATGTTCACGCTCTTCGTGGTGCCGATGTTCTACACATTCCTCGCGCATCGCGGCCACACCGCGCGCGAGGACGAGGCGGCGGAAGCGCAGGGTCCCGCCGTGCCGGCGCCGCAGCACTGAGGGCCTGCCTCGGGGCGATAGCTTGAGGGACATGGCGCCTCAGGCGCCGTAGCCGATGATGCCCTTCATCTCCAGGAAGTCGTGGATCGCCCAGTCGGCATATTCGCGGCCGTTGCCGGATTGCTTGTAGCCGCCGAAGGGCGCGAAGGTATCCCATTCCGGATAGTTGATGCTGACCTGCCCGGCGCGCAGCCTGGCCGCCACCCGGCGCGCATGGCCGATATCCTGCGACTGGACATAGGCGGCAAGCCCGTAGACCGTATCATTGGCGATCCTCACCGCCTCGTCCTCGTCCGCATAGGAGATCACCGACAGCACCGGCCCGAAGATCTCCTCGCGCTCGATCGCCATGCCCGGCTTCACATGGCCGAACACCGTCGGCCGCACATAGTAGCCGCGGTTGAGATGCTCGGGCCGGCCGGGGCCGCCCGTCACCAGCGTGGCGCCCTCGGCGATGCCGGCCTCGATCAGCCGCTGAACCTTGCTGAACTGCAATTCGCTGACGACCGGGCCGAGCTGCGTCTCCTCCGACCGCGGATCTCCGACCTTGAAGGCTTCCGCAGCGCTTTTGGCGATCGCCAGCGCCTCGTCGTGGCGCGCCGCCGGCACCAGCATGCGCGTCGGCGCGTCGCAGGACTGGCCGGTATTGCCGAAGCAGCCCTCGACGCCCTTGGTCACGGCGGTCTCGAAATCGGCGTCGGGCAGGATGATGTTGGGCGACTTGCCGCCGAGCTCCTGCGCCACGCGCTTCACCGTGTCGGCGGCCGTCCTGGCGACGATGATGCCGGCCCTGGTCGAGCCGGTGAAGGACACCATGTCGACGTCCGGGTGCCCGGCCATCACCTGGCCGACATCCGGCCCGGTGCCGTTCACCATGTTGTAGACGCCGGCCGGCACGCCCGCGGTCTCCATCACCTCGGAGAAGACGATGCCGCTGATCGGCGCGATCTCGGACGGCTTCAGCACCACCGTGCAGCCGGCGGCGATGGCCGGCGCCACCTTGCAGACGATCTGGTTGAGCGGCCAGTTCCACGGCGTGATCAGCGCGCAGACGCCGATCGGCTCCTTGACGATCAGCGTGCCGCCGCGCTTGTGGCTGAACTCGTAGTCCTCCAGCCCCTTGATCGTGGCCTCCATATGCGCCTGCCCCGCCCAGGCCTGCGCCTCGCGCGCCCAGGTGATCGGCGAACCGTTCTCCCGGCTGACCGCCTGCGCGATGTCCTCGTAGCGCTCGTTGTAGACCTCCAGGATGCGCCTCAGCAGCTTCAGCCGCTCCTCCCTGGTGGTGAGCGAAAAGCTCTGGAAGGCGCGGCGCGCCGCCGCGACGGCCCGGTCGACGTCCTTGGCCGAGCCGACCGATATCTGCGTGTAGGCCTCCTCGGTCGAGGGATCGATCACGTCGAGCCTGGCCGGCACCGCCGGATCGACCCATTTGCCGTCGATGTAGAACTTGAGATGTCTGTCCATGTACCGGTTCCCTGTGGCGCGCGCGTCCCCGAGGACGCCATGGCGCGCAGCATTGGCCAAGCCGCGGCCGCGGGCAACCGGATTCTGCTGCGCCAGGCGGGAGAATCGGCCCCCCGAGCGCCCGCCCGCGCCGCGCGATGCGCAAGGACGGTCAGGCCGGCCCGTTCGCCCCCCGAAGCAAGGTCGCGACCTTCTTCGCCGTCGCCCTCGCCGAGAACGGGTTCTGACCCGTCACGAGACGGCCGTCCACGGCGACATGCGGGACGAACGGCAGGAAAGCCTTTTCGTAGCGCGCGCCGCGCCGCTTCATCTCCTCCTCGGCATTGTAGGGCATCTTCCTCGCAACCCCGGCCAGGACTTCCTCGGTCCACGAAAAGCCGGTGATGCGCTTGCCGGCGACCAGCAGCCTGCCGTCCGGCAGCGTCGTGTTCAGCAGGCCGCAATAGCCGTGGCAGACGGAGGACACGATGCCGCCCTGCTCCCAGATGGAGCGCGTGATCCGCTGCAACCCTTCACTGTCCGGAAAGTCCCACATGACCGCATGGCCGCCGGTGAAATAGATCGCGTCGCAGTCCGCCGGGTCGATCTCGTCAGGCCGCGCGGTCGAATCCAGCAGCGCCATACGCGCCTTGTCGGCGAGCCATGCCTTGGCCGTGGCGTCCAGAAGCGGCCATTTCAGCGCGCGCGGCTCCAGCGGCGACACGCCGCCCAGCGGGCTGACGATGCGCTGCTCGAAACCCTCCCCGGCGAAGACATCCCAGGCGTTCGTCAGCTCCGACAACCAAAGCCCGGTCGGCTCGGACGGGTCGGCATAGTGGGCCACGTTGCTGACGACGTGGAGGACACGCTTGCTCATCCTTCAAATCTTCCCGTTCACGCGCGCCGGACGGACAGGCTGCCGATCGGGGGCCCGCCTTGCATCGACCCTACCGCGGAAGCCGGCCGGTCGCCATTCATCCCTCGCTGCGCTTCCGCCGCGGTTCGCGATCCTCTATAGATTCAGGGGATTGAAGCGGATGGCGGAGCGGCGGCCGCCCGGGCCCTCCTCGTGGCGCGGCGCGGTCGCCCCGATCGGGAGAACAGGATGGCGGCTGCGGAATTTGCGCCCGATGTGAAAATCCGGGCGAAGCACTACCGGATCGGCTGCGTCGGCGCCGGCATGATCATGGCGGAATGCCATCTGGCCGCCTACAGGCAAGCCGGCTTTCCCGTCGTCGCGATCGCCTCGCGCACCAAGGCGAACGCGCGGAAGGTGGCAGACCGCTGGGGCATCCCGAAGGTCCACGACACGCCGGAAAAGCTGATCGAGGACAAGGATGTCGAGATCGTCGACCTCGCCTTCCCGCCGGACCGGCAGCCCGCGCTCATCCGCCACGCGCTGAAGCAGCCGCACATCAAGGCGATCCTGGCGCAGAAGCCGCTGGCGCTGTCGCTCGACGAAGCCGTCAGGCTGCGCGACGAGGCGAAGGCGGCCGGCAAGATCCTCTCCGTCAACCAGAACATGCGCTACGACCAGTCGATGCGCGTGCTGAAGCAGATCATCGAGGCGGGCGAGCTCGGCGCCATCGTCTTCGCCGAGATCGACATGCACGCGATCCCGCACTGGCAGCCCTTCTTGGCGGAATACGACCGGCTGACGCTCTCCAACATGGCGGTGCATCACCTCGACGTGCTGCGCTTCCTGTTCGGCGATCCCGACGAGATCACCACGCTGACGCGCAAGGATCCGCGAACCCAGTTCGACCATTCCGACGGCATCACCGTCTCGACGCTG
>JAFKJW010000196.1 GCA_017305925.1 Hyphomicrobiales bacterium
AAGAGCGCGGGCGAGAAGGTCACGGAGGCCGAGCTGCGCGCCTATTGCCCGAAGGTGACGCTGCGCGACGGCACGAGCTTCTTCAACGTCTATGCCGGCGGAGCCAAGGACGACCCCGCCAAGCTCGTCTACCAGACCTCGATCTCCGACGTGACCCGCACCTGCCGCTCCGATGGCGGCGCCTATACGATGAATGTCGCCGTGGCGGGCCGCATCGTTCCGGGACCGTCCTTCACGCCCGGCACGGTCAACATGCCGATCCGCGTCGCGGTGATGCACGGCACGGAGGTCCTCTACTCCCAGCTTCATTCCTATCCGGTCAACGTGTCCGACGGCGGCGCGGCGAGCCAGTTCGTCTTCAACGACCCGAACGTCTCCTTCACCATGCCGAGCGACGGCGTGCAGGTCTATGCCGGCTTCGACGAGAGCGCGCCGGCCAAGTCCGCCAGGAAGGCGAAAAAGAAGTAGGGACGTCACCGCGCCCGCGTCTCAGGCGATCTCGGACCAGCCGGCGAGGGCTTGCAGCACCCCGTTGAGCTCCGGCCAGCGGCGGATGACCGTCTCGGCCCCGGCTTCCGTCAGCGTGTCCGCGTGTCCGGGATAGGTGTGCGCGCCGCCGGTGAAGCCGATCACCCGCATGCCGGCGGCCTTGGCGCCGTGGATGCCGTGGACGGAATCCTCGATGACGAAGGTGCGCGCCGGCTCCGCCTCCATCTTCTCGGCCGCGTAGCGGAAGACGTCGGGCGCCGGCTTCGGCCGGGCCGTCGGCGTTTCCAGCGACGAGAAGACGTTGCCGTCGAAGAGCGGCTTGAGCCCGACCTTGGTCAGCATGGCATCCAGCCGCTCGCCCGAGGAATTGGAGCATATGCAGCGCTTGGCGTCGACCGCGGCGACCGCCTGCCGCGCGCCCTCGATCGGCTGCACGCTGCGGCGCAGCTCCCGGTCGACGAGCTGCTCCGCCTGGTCGATCAGCGACGCCTGGAAGGGCATGCGCGCCTCCGTCTCGACACGGATGAGGATGTCGCGGAAGGTGAGGCCGGCATAGGCCTCCGTGATGTCGGCGGCTTCGATGGGATAGCCGGCCTTGGTGATGAGGTCGGCCTCGATGCGGGCCGCGATGACCTCTGAATCGACCAGGACGCCGTCACAGTCGAAGATGACGAGATCGATGTCTTGCATGAGGGATCCGGGAAAAGGGGGGAGGGACGGCGCCTGCCGTCGCCTGAACGATGGGCCCGCACATACACGAACGGCGCCCGATGCGCAAATTCCGCGGCCGCTTCACCGAATATTTACGCTGATCGATAACCATAACGGCCGGTTAAGTCTCGCGTGTTCGGGTCCCGTGTCATGGTTGCGTTGCGTCTTGTCGATGAGAGTTTTTCGGCGTCTGCCGGCCAGGAATGGCTGAACTGCATCCTGAAGGGCGATTGCGTTTCGGCGCTCGACCGCCTCCCCGAGAAATCGGTCGACGTGATCTTCGCCGACCCGCCCTACAACCTCCAGCTCGAAGGCGAGCTGCACCGGCCCGACCAGTCCAAGGTGGATGCCGTCGACGACGCATGGGATCAGTTCGAGAGCTTTGCGGCCTATGACGCCTTCACCCGCGCCTGGCTGCTCGCGGCGCGCCGCGTGCTGAAGCCGAACGGCACGATCTGGGTGATCGGCTCCTATCACAACATCTTCCGCGTCGGCGCGCTGATGCAGGATCTCGGCTTCTGGATCCTCAACGACGTTGTCTGGCGCAAGACCAACCCCATGCCGAATTTCCGCGGACGCCGGTTCCAGAACGCGCACGAGACGATGATCTGGGCCTCGCGCGACCGCAACGCCAAGGGCTACACCTTCAATTACGACGCGATGAAGGCGGCCAATGACGACGTGCAGATGCGCTCCGACTGGCTGTTCCCGATCTGCACGGGCGCCGAGCGGCTGCGCGACGAGAACGGCGACAAGCTGCATCCGACGCAGAAGCCCGAAGCGCTGCTCGCCCGCGTCATGCTGGCGTCGAGCAAGCCGGGCGACGTCATCCTCGACCCCTTCTTCGGCTCGGGTACGACCGGCGCGGTCGCAAAGCGCCTCGGCCGCAATTTCGTCGGCATCGAGCGCGAGCAGGCCTATATCGATGCGGCGACCGCCCGCATCGAGGCCGTGCGGCCGCTCGAAACGGCGCAGCTCAGCGTCATGGGCGGCAAGCGCGCCGAGCCGCGCGTCGCCTTCGTCAACCTGATCGACTGCGGCCTGATCGCGCCGGGAACCGTGCTCTATGATTCCCGCCGGCGCTGGGCGGCGAAGGTGCGCGCCGACGGCACGCTGGCGACGGAGAGCGCGGCGGGCTCGATCCACCGCCTCGGCGCCGAGGTGCAGGGGCTGGAAGCCTGCAACGGCTGGACCTTCTGGCACTACGAGCGCAATGGCGGGCTGACCGTCATCGACGAACTGCGCCGCATCGCCCGCCTCGGCATGGAGCGGGCGGGGGCCTGACTACAGCGCTATCCCGTGGCCGGCCAGCGCCTTTTCCAGCGCCGCCGGACCGGTGAAGTGGATCGCCTGCCAGCCGAATTCCCGCGCCGCCGCGATGTTCGCCGCATTGTCGTCGGTGAAGAGCGTGCGCGCGGGATCGAGCCCGAAGGTTCGGGTGTGGTGTGCGTAGATCGCCGGATCCGGCTTGATCAGCCTGATCTCGGCGGAGATCGTGACGCCGCGCGTCTCGTTGAGGAACGGGAAGCGCTGGCGCGCCTCCACCAGCGTGTCGGCCGCGAAGTTGGTGAGCAGGGTCACGTCGTAGCCCTTCGCGATCAGGCCCCGCATCAGCGCGACCGAGCCGGCGATCTCGTGCGGCACCATCTCGTGCCAGTGGCGGCGGAAATTGCGGATGTTCTGCTCGTGTGCCGGATATTCGGCGATCAGCGCCGCCTCTGCTTCTTCCCAGCTCCTGCCGCGGTCCTGTTCCAGGTTCCATTCATGCGTGCAGACATTGTCGAAGAACCATTTGCGCTCGGCCGGATCGGGTATGAACCGGCTGAAGGGCAGGTTGGGATCGTAATGGATCAGCACCATGCCGATGTCGAAGACGATGTGGCGGATGTCGGTCATGCGGGTTCGGAGTCTCGCTTCTTACGGGTGGCGCCGGGGAGGGCCGCCTCGATAGCCTTTTTCATCACCGTCGGCAAAGCCTCGTGGGGCAGGGCGGCGGGCGGCGACCACCACATGTCCGGCGTGACGGCGGCGCCGTCGACCTCGGCATGGTGCACGTCGAGCTCGAGCGCGAAATGCGTGAAGACGTGGACGATCCGGCCGGCGAGGCGCCAGTCGGCGGGGAAGGGGGCGGCCGCCATGCCCGTCTCGCCGTCGGTCCGCGCCGTCCAGCCGCTTCCGGGCACCTCCGCCATGCCGCCGAGCAGCCCGCTTTCGGGGCGCTTGCGCAGGAGCACGGCACCGTCCCCGCGGCGCACCGCGACGAAGGCCGCGCCGCGCCGCGTCGGCTTTTCCGCCTTCACGGACTTGACGGGGAAGCGCTCCGGGTCGCCGCCCGCGAGCGCGGCGCAGTCTTCTTTGACCGGGCAGACCATGCAGACCGGCCGCCTCGGCGTGCAGATCGTGGCGCCGAGGTCCATCATCGCCTGCGCGAAGTCGCCGGGGCGCTCGCGCGGCACCAGCGCCTCGACCAGCTTGCGGATCTCCGCTTTCGCCTCCGCGACGGGCCGCGCGATCGCGTTGCGGCGCGCCATCACGCGCTCGACATTGCCGTCGACCACGGCGGCCGGCCGATCGAAGGCGATCGCCGCGATCGCCGCGGCGGTATAGGCGCCGACGCCCTTCAGCGCGCGCAGGCCGGCCTCGTCCTCGGGAAACGCGCCGCCGGGCGAGGAGGCCACGCTTTCGGCGCAGGCCTTCAGGTTGCGCGCGCGGGAATAATAGCCGAGGCCGGCCCAGGCCTTCATCACCTCGTCCTGGCTTGCGGCGGCGAGATCCGCGACCGTCGGCCATGTCGCGACGAATTTTCGGAAATACGGCTTTACCGCCTCCACGGTCGTCTGCTGGAGCATGATCTCCGACAGCCAGATGCGATAAGGGTCCGGCCGCGCGCCCGCCGCGATGGCGTCCGGCGGGATCCGCCAGGGCAGGTCGCGATGATGGCGGTCGTACCAGCCGAGCAGGCGGTCTGAGAAGGAAGCGTCGGGCACACGCGCCAGATAGGCGATGCGAGGCGGAAAGTCATGACAAGAGAGCGGATGCGCGCTGGAAACTTTCCGCCCCGCGATGCATAGGAGTGGCATGGCAGTTCGAAAGTCCAGTCACCCGGTCCCCGTCAGCGATCTCGTCGCCGGGCTGCTCGATCCGGTAATGCGCCGGCGCGCCGGCATTTCGGTCGGGCTGGTGCAATCCTGGGAGGAGATCGTCGGCCCGCAACTCGCCGCAAGGTCACGGCCGCTGAAGGTGACGTGGCCGTCGCGCGCCGACGACCGCGGGACGTTCGAGCCCGGAACGCTGATCGTCGCCTGCGATGGACTTGCCGCGCTGCACATCCAGCACCAGACCTCCGAGATACTGGGGCGGCTGAACGCGTTCCTCGGTTTCTCGGGAATCGGCCGGATCAGGATCGTGCAGAAGCCGGTTTCGCAGCAGCCTCCGCCACGGCGTGCGCCGCCGCCCTTGCCGCCGGGTGCGGCGGAGGCCGTGGGCCGCCGCGTCTCCTCCGTCGAGGACGACGCCCTTCGCGCTTCGCTGGAGCGGCTCGGCCGTTCGGTGCTCGCCGAAAAAGCGCGCAAGGGGTGAGGATTCTCGCCTTTTCGTGAACAGAATTTGCGTGTAACGCGATTGGATCGCGGCCCGCTATGCCTTAATGCGCGGCGCGATACGCAACCTTTCGACGCTGGCGCTTCCGTCCGGCAATTCTCGGGTGATTCGATGCAGCTTTCGGTTTCTCGCAGGCAGGCGCTGATGGCGCTCGGCGCAGTTTCGGCCTCGGCGCTTCTGGCGGCGTGCAGCGACTCCGGTTCCGACACCAAGCCGCCGGCCACCGCCGAGACCAAGCCGGCCGAGGAGACGAAGCCGGCGGCCGAGGCGACGCCCGCAGCCGAGGAGGCAAAACCCGCCGACGCGCCCAAGGTGGAGGTTCCGCAGCCGGAAGGCGAGGTCGACGTCGCCAAGCTGATGGAGCCCGGCCCGCTTCCCGACGAGGTACTCGGCAAGGCCGATGCCAAGGTGACGATCGTCGAATATGCCTCGATGACCTGCCCGCACTGCGCGCATTTCTCCAAGACGACCATGCCGGAGCTGAAGACGAAGTATATCGACACCGGCAAGGTGCGCTACATCCTGCGCGAGTTCCCCTTCGACCCGCGCGCCGAGGCCGGCTTCATGCTCGCGCGCTGCGCCGGCGACAATTATTTCCCCATGGTGGAAGTGCTCTTCCAGCAGCAGGAAGGCTGGGCCACGGCGCAGAACGGCAAGGAAGCGCTGCTCCAGATCGCGAAACTGGCCGGTTTTTCACAACAGAAGTTCGAG
Source organism: Hyphomicrobiales bacterium (assembly GCA_017305925.1). Classification (GTDB taxonomy): domain Bacteria; phylum Pseudomonadota; class Alphaproteobacteria; order Rhizobiales; family Rhizobiaceae; genus Arvimicrobium. The sequence goes on from JAFKJW010000196.1 coordinate 5,512, forward strand.
GAATGCTTGACGAACCAGAAGCTTCTCGACGACATCAGGACGGTGAAGAATAGGGGTGCGAACGATTTCGGCGTCGATTCCACGCCGACCTTCTTCATCAATGGCAAGCGCTACAAGGGAGCAATGACCATTGACGAGATTTCGGCGGTCATCGATACGCTTCTCTGATGCGGTGACGTCCATCGCCCCGGTCCGGGGGATGGCGATGGCGTCGCGCGCATGAAATTCTCGCGGCTCCGTCTTCTCGGCTTCAAGTCCTTCGTCGAGCCCGGCGAGTTCGTCATCGAGCGCGGGCTGACGGGCATCGTCGGCCCGAACGGCTGCGGCAAGTCGAACCTCGTCGAGGCGCTGCGCTGGGTGATGGGCGAAAGCTCCTACAAGAACATGCGCGCGTCCGGCATGGACGACGTGATCTTCTCGGGTTCGGGCACCCGCCCGGCGCGCAACACCGCCGAGGTGACGCTTTTCCTCGACAATGCCGACCGCACCGCGCCCGCCGCCTTCAACGATGCCGACGAATTGCAGGTGTCGCGCCGCATCGAGCGCGAGGCGGGCTCGGTCTACCGCATCAACGGCAAGGAGGCGCGCGCCAAGGACGTGCAGCTTCTTTTCGCCGACCAGTCGACCGGCGCCCGCTCGCCCTCCATGGTCGGGCAGGGCCGCATCGGCGAACTGATCCAGGCAAAGCCTCAGGCGCGCCGTGCGCTTCTGGAGGAGGCCGCCGGCATCTCCGGCCTGCACACGCGCCGCCACGAGGCGGAGCTCAGGCTCCGCGCGGCCGAGCAGAACCTCGCGCGGCTCGACGACGTGGTCGGCGAATTGCAGTCGCAGATCGAGAGCCTGCGCCGCCAGGCGCGGCAGGCCTCCCGCTTCAGGAACATCTCTGCCGACATCCGCAAGGCGGAGGCCACGCTCCTGCACCTGCGCTGGACGCAGGCGAAGGCACAGGAGGCGGACGCGCAGTCCGCGCTCTCGGCCGCGACCTCGCTGGTCGGCGAGCGCGCCCAGCAGCAGATGAACGCCGCGAAGGATCAGGCGGTCGGCGCTCACCATCTGCCGGAGCTGCGCGACGCCGAGGCGCGCGCGGCCGCCGCCTTCCAGCGGCTGTCCATCGCCAGGGCGCAGATCGAGGAGGAAGGCGCCCGCGCCCGCGCCCGCCAGGCCGAGCTCGACCGGCGTCTGGAGCAGCTCGCAGCGGATCTGGCGCGCGAGGACCAGATGCTGCGCGACAATGCGCAGGTGCTGCAGCGGCTGCTGGACGAGGAGACCGCGCTCGCGGCGGAAAATGCCGGCTCCGGCGAGCGCGAGGCGACCGCCGCTGCCGCGCTGGAAGCTGCCGGCGCGGTGCTCGCCGCCAGCGAGGCCGCGCTTGCCGCCTTGACCGCGGCGCGCGCCGAGGCCGCCGCCGAGCGCACGCAGGCGGAGCGGCAGATGCGCGACACGGCCGAGCGGCGGGACCGGCTGGCGCGGCAGCTTGCCGATATCGACCGCGAGGCCGGCGAGGTGGCGGCGCGGATCGCCGCCCTTGCCGACCCGGCCGAGAAGAAGCTGTTGGTGGATGCCGCAGAGACGGCCCTTTCCGACGCCGAAGCCGCGGCCGGCGCGGCCGAGAAGGCGGTCGCCGCGGCGCGTGCGGCCGAATCGGCGGCGCGCCCGCCGCTTCAGGAGGCGAGGTCGGAGCTTGCCCGCATCGAGACCGAGGCGCGCACGCTCTCGAAGCTGCTCAATGCCGGATCGGGCGACCTTTTCCCCTCGGTCCTGGAGCAGATCGCGGTGGAGCGCGGCTACGAGACCGCACTGGGCGCGGCGCTCGGCGACGATCTCGACGTGCCGCTCGACCGCGCCGCTCCTGTCCATTGGGGCGAAAGCACGGTCGCGCCAGCCGATCCCGCCTTGCCCGAGGGCGTCCAGCGTCTCGCCGACGTCGTTCGCGCCCCCGCCCAGCTCGCCCGCCGTCTCGCGCAGATCGGCATCGTGGAGGCCGGCGAAGGCGCGCGATTGCAGAAGTTTTTGGCTCCCGGCCAGCGGCTCGTCTCGCGCGAGGGCGCGCTGTGGCGCTGGGACGGCCTCACCGCGAGCGCCGACGCGCCGACCGCGGCGGCCATGCGCCTGGCGCAGAAGAACCGGCTGGCCGAGCTCGACGCCGAGGCGGTTGGAGCGACGAAGCGGCTGCGCGCCGCCGAGGAGGTGCTGACCGCCGCCGAGCGCGCCGTCAGGGAGCGCGCCGAGGCGGAAAGACTGTCGCGCCAGGCCTGGCGCGATGCCCAGCATGCGGTGGGCGCGGCGCGCGACGAACTGGCCAGGGCCGAACGCGCCGCCGGAGAGCTCGTCAGCCGCCGTGCCGCGCTGGAGGAGGGCCGAACCCGGCTGGCCGACGCCAAGGCGGAAGCCGACGCCGCGCATGATGCCGCGCAAAGATCCTTTGCCGCCGCTCCCGACATCGCCGACTTGCAGGCGCGCCTCGACCGCGCCGCGGGAGAGGTCGCGCGCGACCGCGCGGCCCTTGCCGAGGCGCGCGCCGGCCATGACGGGCTGAAGCGCGAGGCGGAGGGGCGCGCGCGCCGGCTGAAGCAGATCGCCGAGGAGCGCGAGACCTGGGTGCTGCGGGCCGAAAATGCCGACAGGCAGATCGCATCGCTCTCCGAGCGGCGCGCCGAGGCGCAATCCGAACGCAAGGCGCTGGAGGACATTCCCGACGAGATCGACGCCAAGCGCCGCGCTCTGCTGTCGCAGCTTTCCGAGGCCGAGACGCTGCGCAAGGCGGCGGCCGACAAATTGCAGGAGGCGGAGAGCCGGCAGGCGGCCCTGGACAAGGCCGCCACCGCGGCGATCCAGGCGCTCGCCGAATCGCGCGAGGCGCGCGCCCGGGCCGAGGAGCGGCTGACGGCGGCCGACGAGCGCCGGCGCGAGGCCGAGGCGCGAATCCAGGAGGTGCTCAGCGTCCCGCCGCATCTCGTCATCCAGCACACCGGCCTGAAGACAGGCGATCCGGTGCCCGACATGGCGGAGATCGAGCGCGCCGTCGACCGGCTGAAGATCGAGCGCGAGCGCCTCGGCGCCGTCAACCTTCGCGCCGAGGAAGAGAGCAGGGAGCTCTCGGAGCGGCTGGAGACCATCGTTTCGGAGCGCGAGGACATCATCGAGGCGATCCGCAAGCTCAGGCAGGCCATCCAGAGCCTCAACAGGGAAGGCCGCGAGCGGCTGCTGGCCGCGTTCGACGTGGTGAACGCCCAGTTCCAGCGGCTCTTCACGCATCTCTTCGGCGGCGGCACGGCCGAGCTGCAGCTCATCGAATCGGAGGATCCGCTGGAAGCCGGCCTCGAAATCCTCGCCCGTCCGCCAGGCAAGAAGCCGCAGACCATGACCCTCCTGTCCGGCGGTGAGCAGGCGCTGACCGCGATGGCGCTGATCTTCGCGGTGTTCCTCACCAACCCGGCACCCATCTGCGTGCTGGACGAGGTCGACGCGCCGCTCGACGACCACAATGTCGAGCGCTTCTGCAACCTGATGGACGAGATGGCGCGCACCACCGAGACGCGCTTCGTCATCATCACCCACAACCCGATCACCATGGCCCGCATGAACCGCCTGTTCGGCGTGACCATGGCCGAGCAGGGCGTCAGCCAGCTCGTCTCGGTGGACCTCCAGACCGCCGAGCAGATGCGCGAGGCGAGCTGACCGCGCACCCGGCCACGCCGGCATTTCATGAGGCGGAGCAGGCTTGCGAGCTTGTTCTCCCGCTTCGGCGGAACCATATCCCGGGTTCCATCATGGAGACGATCATGAAATTTGCCACGACCGTGCCTCTCGCCCTCTTCGCCGCGATGGCCGCTGCTCCTGCATTGGCCGCCGACCGCCTGCCCACCTCCGAGGAGCGCGCAAAGATCGAATCCGTGCTGAGGGCCGAGGGCTTCGTCTCCTGGGGCGATATCGAGCTCGACGACAATCGCGTCTGGGAGGTCGACGACGCGCGGCACTCCGACGGCCACGAATACGATCTCGACCTCGATCCGCAGTCCCTGGCGATCGTCAAACGGGAACGGGACTGAGCTTGCCGCGGCCGCGGTCTCTCAATCCCCCCAGACCGCCAGCTCGTTGCCGGCCGGGTCCCTGAAATGGAAGCGCCGGCCGCCGGGGAAGGAAAAGATAGGCCTGACGATCGCGCCGCCATGCTCCTGCACGGCGGCCAGCGTCTCCTCCAGGTCTTCCGAGTAGAGGACGGGCAGCGGCTTGGCCGGCGCTTCCGCTCCGTCGGCCTGGAAGCCGCCTTCGAGCCCTTCGTCGAAGGCCGAGTAGGTCGGCCCGTAATCCGTGAATGACCATGCGAAGGCGGCGCTGTAAAAAGCCTTGACGGTGTCCAGCGTGCCGCCGCTGGCCGGCATTTCGAGATAGTCCAGCTTGCCGGTGATCCTCATGGGAAGCGCTCCGATGTTCTTCATATGTTCTAGATGAGGCAAGGCTTTCGTGCAAGCGGCTAAGTGACTCAATCCGTTAATCGATTGAGGTGGCCGGCTGGCGCGGAATTTGATTGCGTTGCGCACTGCACCATCATAACGGACGACATGACGGCCAGGCGGGCGGCCTGCATTCGAAGAGGCAATGGCATGGCGAAGTGGGTCTACACCTTCGGCGACGGCGCGGCGGAGGGGCGAGCCGGCGACAAGAACCTGCTCGGCGGCAAGGGCGCCAACCTCGCGGAGATGTGCAGCCTTGGTCTGCCGGTTCCGCCGGGCTTCACCATCACGACCGAAGTCTGCACCTGGTTCTACGCCAACGGCCGCGCCTATCCGGAAAGCTACGAGGCCGAGGTGGCGGCCGCACTGGACCACATCGCGCGGCTGACAGGCCGGCGCTTCGGCGATCCGGAAAAGCTGCTGCTGGTCTCGGTGCGCTCCGGCGCGCGCGCCTCCATGCCCGGCATGATGGACACGGTGCTCAATCTCGGCCTCAACGACGAGACCGTCGAGGCGCTGGCGCGCGATGCCGGCGACGCGCGTTTTGCTTATGACAGCTACCGGCGTTTCATCCAGATGTATTCCAACGTCGTGCTCGGCCTCGACCACGACGTGTTCGAGGAGATCCTCGAAGACGAGAAGGCGAGGCTCGGCCACGAACTGGACACGGAGCTGACGGCGTCAGAATGGCAACACGTCATCGGCCTCTACAAGCAGCGGATCGAGGAGGAGCTTGGCGAGCCGTTCCCGCAGGAGCCGCGCGAGCAGCTTCGCGCGGCGATCGGCGCGGTCTTCGCAAGCTGGATGAACGCGCGCGCCATCACCTACCGCCGCCTGCACGACATCCCCGAAAGCTGGGGCACGGCAGTCAACGTGCAGGCCATGGTGTTCGGCAACATGGGCCAGACCTCCGCCACCGGCGTCGCCTTCACGCGCAACCCCTCGACGGGCGAGAAGGCGCTCTATGGCGAGTTCCTGGTGAACGCGCAGGGCGAGGACGTGGTGGCCGGCATCCGCACCCCGCAGAACATCACCGAGAAGGCGCGCATCGAGGCGGGATCCGACAAGCCCTCGTTGGAAAAGGTCATGCCGGAGGCCTATCGCGCTTTCGTCGACGTCGCGGAACGGCTGGAGAAGCATTATCGCGACATGCAGGACCTCGAATTCACCATCGAGCGCGGCAAGCTGTGGATGCTGCAGACCCGCTCCGGCAAGCGCACTGCCAAGGCGGCGCTGAAGATCGCGGTGGACATGGCGGGCGAGGGGTTGATCGCGCCGCACGACGCGGTGGCCCGCATCGATCCGGCCTCGCTGGACCAGCTCCTGCATCCGACCATCGACCCGCAGGCCGAGCGCCACGTCATCGGCATGGGCCTGCCCGCCTCGCCGGGGGCTGCGACGGGCGAGATCGTCTTTTCCTCCGACGAGGCGGAGGACGCCAAGGCGCAGGGGCGCAAGGTCATTCTGGTGCGCGTCGAGACCAGCCCCGAGGACATTCACGGCATGCACGCCGCCGAGGGCATCCTGACGACGCGCGGCGGCATGACCAGCCACGCCGCCGTGGTGGCGCGCGGCATGGGCAAGCCCTGCGTGTCCGGCGCCGGCTCGCTGCGCGTGGATCAGCGGACGGGCACGCTCATCGCAATGGGCACGACGCTGAAGAAAGGCGACGTGATCACCATCGACGGCGGCAACGGCCAGGTGCTGAAGGGCGCGGTCCCGATGCTCCAGCCGGAGCTCTCCGGCGATTTCGCCAGGGTCATGGAATGGGCCGACGGCATCCGCCGCATGAAGGTGCGCACCAATGCCGAGACGCCGGCGGATGCGCGCATGGCGCGCTCCTTCGGCGCCGAGGGCATCGGGCTCTGCCGCACCGAGCATATGTTCTTCGAAGGCGACCGCATCGTCGCAATGCGCGAGATGATCCTGGCCGACACCGAGAAGGGCCGCCGCGCCGCACTCGACAAGCTGTTGCCGATGCAGCGCTCGGATTTCGTCGAGCTGTTCGAGATTATGGCCGGCCTGCCGGTGACGATCCGGCTCCTCGACCCGCCGCTGCACGAGTTCCTGCCCAAGACCGAGGAGGAGATCGCCGAGGTCGCGGCGGCCATGGGCGTGCCCGCCGACAAGTTGCGCGAGCGCACCGAGGCGCTGCACGAATTCAACCCGATGCTCGGCAACCGCGGCTGCCGGCTGGCCGTCTGCTATCCGGAGATCGCCGAGATGCAGGCGCGCGCTATCTTCGAGGCGGCGGCGCTGGCTGCGCTGAAGACCGGCAGTCCGGTCGTGCCGGAGATCATGGTGCCGCTGGTCGGGCTGAAGGCGGAGCTCGATTTCGTCAAGGCGCGCATCGATGCCGTGGCGGCCGAGGTGGCGGCGGCGTCGGATGCAAAGATCGACTACCTGACCGGCACGATGATCGAATTGCCGCGCGCGGCGATCCGCGCCCATGCGATCGCCGAGACGGCCGAATTCTTCTCCTTCGGCACCAACGACCTGACCCAGACGACCTTCGGCATCTCACGCGACGACGCGGCCGCGTTCCTGGAGGTCTATCGCCAGAAGAAGCTCATCGAGCAGGACCCGTTCGTGTCGCTCGACGTCGAGGGCGTCGGCGAGCTGGTCAGGATGGCGGCCGAAAAGGGCAGGGCGACCCGCCCCGACATCAAGCTCGGCATCTGCGGCGAGCATGGCGGCGATCCGGCCTCGATCCGCTTCTGCGAGGAGGTCGGGCTCGACTACGTCTCCTGCTCCCCCTTCCGCGTGCCCATCGCACGGCTGGCGGCGGCGCAGGCGGCGGTCGCGAAGCGTTAGGCGGCCGCTATGATGCATCCGCGAACCTTGTTGCGGGGCGCGTTCTAATCAAGCATCGATGTGGCCGGCTATTGCGAGGTTGGAAAATTGAAGATTCATCAGCCGCGGCTTTCACCGGAAAAGCGCCGCCGGCAACTCATCAACGCGACGATCGCTTCGCTGTCAAAGAATGGGTACGCGGCAACGACCCTGTCCGATATTACCGTTGAAGCGGGCCTCTCGACGGGGATCGTGAATTTTCATTTCGAAACCAAGGAAGCGCTTTTCGACGCCACTCTACGGTATCTTGTCGATGAATACCGTGAGCACTGGAATGCCGCACGCGAACAGGCCGGCGAGGTTCCGGCCGCGCAGCTTTGGGCTGTCTTGAACTGTGATTTTGATCGCAAGGTCTGCACAAAAAGGAAGCTGGCCGCCTGGGGTGCGTTCGTGGGAGAAGAGAAGACCCGCCCCAGCTACCGGGCTTTGTGTGGCTCGCTCGACGCGATGTATGAGGAGTTTTTCGTTTCTCTGTGCGGTCGGCTCAAATTGGAAGGGACGTACCGTTTTGACGTCAGAACCACGGCGCTGGGGATTTGCGCCATGATGACGGGGCTTTGGCTGCGCCTCCTGGCGGTCCCGAATTTTACGACACAGGATGCGAGAGATATTGTTAAGGAGCATCTTGCCAATATTTTCCCAGGTCATTTCAGCCGCCAGGGCATGATATTGAATTGAGGCTGCCGGCGGCCCGTTCCGGTATCCAAAAGGAAACTGACGAATGCCGACACCGGATATTCTCCTTGCCTTCGTCGTTACGACCGCGATTTTTGCGTTCGTACCAGGTCCGGCCATGCTCTACGCGGCCGCCCGGACGATGGCGGGAGGCCGGCAGGCCGGCCTGATGGCGGTGCTCGGCATCCACATCGGCGCGTATATCCATATTGTCGCGGCGGCGGCGGGATTGTCGGTTCTCTTTCATGCGGTCCCGGTGGTCTACACATTGGTCAAGCTCGCTGGGGCTGTTTATCTGATCTGGCTCGGCATCTCTCTTTTTCGAGCAAAGGATGCTGGCGCAGGCGACCCGCTTGTGACGAAATCAGCCCGCAAGGCGTTCTTGGAGAGTATTACGGTCGAGGTTTTGAACCCGAAAACGGCTCTCTTCTTCGTGGCTTTCCTGCCGCAGTTCATTGATAGCACCGCGAGCTTTCCCGTCTGGCTTCAGCTCGCCGTTCTTGGAACAGCGGTGAATGCCATTTTCACCTTTGCCGATGTCGTGAGCGTCCTGTTCGCCGGGCTGATCATGGCGCGGCTCAAACAGTCAGCCGCGGCGCAAAAGCTGGTTCAGCGGGCAGGGGGCACCATCCTCGTCGGGCTTGGCGCACACCTCGCCCTGCAAAGAAGCTGATCGCGCATGATGGTGCAGATTCGGGTCATTTAGCGGGAACTCTGCGGGGCCACGTGGGATACGCTTGCGAGATGGCCGGCCGCATGCCGGTCTCGATGTCGTTGCCGGATGAATTCCAGGCATTGTTCGACTGGATGGAGACCAACGGTTTCTTTATGCGGAGCGCAGCTTATCCCGGTGATCTGCTGGGTCTGCTTGGCACCGAGGAGCAAGTGCAAGCGGGTCGCGTGACTGCGATCCTCTTCCGCGTGTCGACGTCAGAGCAGGCGCGCGAAAACGGACAGGATTGGTTCGGCGAGGTTGTTCCGAACATCGAAGAGCGCCTGGTGCCGTTTGCCCGGACCGGGGGTGACGGTTCCCATGTCGCCTTCTGGCTGGACGATGATGGCAACAGGCGGATCGTGCATCTGGGCTCTGAGGGACGGGTGTGTCGCATCGGCCAAACCCCGCTTGATTTCTTGCGGCTTCTGGCGATCGGGTACGACGAGGTCAGCGGCGACTGTCTCGACGCGCCCGGCGAGCCGCCGGCCGGCCACGCTCTCAATGCAGCCTACAGGAATTGGCTGATTGAGAGCTATGGTGTCACAATCCCCGCCACGGCCTCCGAGATATTGGGTACGATCCCGGACGTTCTTGCAGAAAAGTCGGATGATCCATTCTGGTGCTGGGTGCGCAAGACTCAGGCCGAGCGGGATACCGGGGCGTGATTATCGCCGCAAAGTCCTATGTTTCGCGACAAGATTGCCGGCAGGATTTTCAGGGAAGATTACGTCGTAAAAGCTGGATGCAAAATTAAGCTGGTGCTCCGGACTTTCACGCCACGTTGCGGCCTCGATGCCGGGCGAATGCAAAGGTTCATGCGGCCCCGAAGTCCGACAAGGGTTGCGCCGCGCCGCCATCGGATGCATGGGAGCGGCGTAATTGGATGACGATCATGCGCTCCATTCTCTGCGCCGCCGCGCTCCTCGGCCTTCTCGGTTCCGCCGATGCGGCGGGATTGACCGAGCCGGCGCTGCATGTCCCGGCGAGCCCGGACGGGCATCGCCGGGTGGCGCTCACCTTCGACGCCTGCAGCGGCCAGACGGACATGCGCATCCTCAACGCGCTGGTCGACAACCGCATCCCCGCCACGATCTTCGTCACCGCCCGGTGGCTGAAGCGCAACGGTCCGGCGCTGACGGTCCTGCTGGCGCATCCCGATCTCTTCGAGATCGAGAACCATGGCCTGAACCACGTTCCCGCAGTCGACGAGAACACGCGGATCTACGGCATCAAGGCCGCAGGCAGCCCCGAGGCCGTTAGGGCGGAAGTGCAGGGCGGGGCGGCCGCGATCGAGAAGGCGACCGGCCGCGCGCCGAAATGGTTCCGCGGCGCGACGGCCAAATATACGGCGACCTCCATCGCGGAAATCCACCGGCTGGGGCAGCAGGTTGCCGGCTATTCCGTGAACGGGGACGGCGGCTCGCTGCTCGGCGCGCGGACGGTGGAGCGCAATTTCGCCAATGCCCGAGACGGTGACGTCGTCATCGCCCACATCAACCAGCCGAAGCATGCGGCGGGCGAGGGCGTGGTGAAGGGCCTGCTGGCGCTGAAGGCGAAGGGCGCCGAGTTCGTCAGGCTGGAAACGCTGCCCGGCGACCGCCTGCCTCCGCCTCCCGGAAGCTGAGAGCCTTCCCCGGCCGGAGAATCCTTTTGCTGCGATGGGAGGCGTGATCCGAAAAAAGCGATTTTCGGATGACTTCCGGTCGATTTCTGCCTGCAGCGGCTCCCGGATTTCCTGCTCAACCCTGCGAAGGCGTCGCCTCGATGCGCACCTTGTCGGGATAGAACGCGCCGTGGTCCTTGATCGGCAGCATCTCGTCGAAAGGCGCCCGATAGGCCCACATGACGTCCTTGCCGGCCTCGCCGGTCGCCGAGGCGCTCCAGTAGGTCGCGTCGCCCTTGAAGGGGCAATAGCTGCGGGTGTCCGTCTCTTCCAGGAAGTCGAAATAAATGTCCTTGAAGGGAATGTAGAAGACCGGCGGATAGCTTGCCTCGCGAAGCACCAGCGCGTCCTGGGAAGAGGCGATGATGGCGTCCGCGAAGCTGACGACGACGGTGCCGTCGAAGGGCGCGACGACGATGCGATGTTCGGGGTGGCTCTTGAGGCCGGGCGACGGATTGACCGAGACGTTCATGGCGATCTCCTCTGATCCGACACGAACGTCCGGAGCGCGCTCGCGTTCCGCGCCGCGGTCCAGCCTGCTCTTCAGGCGGCGTCCAGCACGTCGACCAGGCCGGCATAGGACGGCGCGATGGCGGCCAGCGGATCGCCGCTTTCCTGGGCGCGCTCCACGGTGATGCTCCCTGCGCCTTCGGGAAGGACGATCATGGCGAATTCGCGCGCCTCGCCCTGGCCGACACAGACGGCCGCCACCTTGCGCCGCTCAGGCGCCGCGTCGATCTCCATCTGGAACAGAAGCGTGCCCTTCACCGTCTCCAGGGCGGAGACCACGCAGCCGCCGAAATCCGCGTCGAGCGCCTCGCGCTCGCGGAGTGCCAGTTCCAGCCCCAGCACGTCGAGGCTTTCCGCTGCGTTTCCCATATGGTCGGCCAGCATGCTCATGACCTTCTCCTCATGGTCCGCGCCCGCCCGCAGCCGGAAACCTGACGGCCCACGGTGTCAGCTTTGTGGCCGCCGGGTGATTTGGCTGGACAAGTCCGGCGAACCCTAGAAAATGAGGAGCGCAAAGGGAGGATTGCGATGCTTGGCCTGATGCAGGAATGGCCGCTTCTTTGCCACAAGATCATCGACCACGCCGCCCGCCAGAATCCGGCGCGGGAGATCGTCTCGCGTTCCGTGGAAGGCCCGATCGTGCGGATGACCTATGCGGATCTGAATATCAGGTCGCGCAAGGTGGCCGAGCGGCTGGCGCGCGAGGGCTGCGTGCCGGGCGACCGCATCGCGACGCTCGCCTGGAACACCGGAAGGCATCTCGAATGCTGGTACGGCGCGATGGGCATGGGCGGTGTCTACCACACGCTGAACCCCCGGCTTTTCCCGGACCAGATCGCCTGGATCATGCGCCACGCCGAGGACGGTTTTCTCTTCTGTGACCTGACGTTCATGCCGATCGTGGAGAAGATCGCTCCCTCGGTCCCGAGCCTGCGCAGGATCGTCGTGCTCACCGACGAGGCGCATCTGCCGCAATCGCCGCTGCCCGGCCTCGTCGCCTACGAGACCTGGCTGGCGGAAGCCGACGGCGATTTCCGATGGCTGGAGTTAGACGAGAACACGGCGGCCGGCATGTGCTACACCTCCGGCACGACCGGCGAGCCGAAGGGCGTCCTCTATAGCCATCGTTCCAACGTTCTGCACGCCATGATGGCCTGCATGCCGGACGCCATGGGGATCTCCTCGCGCGACGTCGTCCTGCCGGTCGTGCCGATGTTCCATGCCAATGCCTGGGGGCTCGGCCAGAGCGCGCCGATGGTCGGCGCCAAGCTCGTGATGCCGGGTGGCAAGATGGACGGCGCCTCCATCTACGAGTTGCTGGACACCGAGAAGGTGACGTTCTCGGCCGCCGTGCCGACCGTGTGGCTGATGCTGCTTCAGCATCTGGAGGAAACGGGAAAGACGCTGCCGCATCTGCGCAAGGTGGTCATCGGCGGCTCGGCCTGCCCGCGCGTCATGATCCGGAAATTCGAGGAGAATTACGGCGTCGAGGTGGTGCATGCCTGGGGCATGACGGAGATGTCGCCGCTCGGCACGCTCTGCACCCTGAAGCCGGAATGCGACGGCCTCGACGCCGAAGGGAAGCTGGACATCCGGCAGAAGCAGGGCTGGGCGCCGTTCGGCGTGGAGATGAAGATTACGGACGACGCCGATGTCGAACGGCCATGGGACGGCGCGACCTTCGGGCGGCTGAAGGTGCGCGGGCCGGCCGTCGCGCGGGCCTACTACGGCGGCGCGGGCGGCGAGCAGTTCGATGCGGCGGGCTGGTTCGACACGGGCGACGTCGCCCACATCGACGCCGGCGGCTACATGCAGATCACGGACCGCGCCAAGGACGTCATCAAGTCCGGCGGCGAATGGATTTCCACGATCGACCTGGAGAACATCGCGGTCGGCCATCCGGACGTGGCGGAAGCCGCCGCCATCGGCGTGCCGCATGCCAAATGGGACGAGCGGCCGCTGCTGGTCGTCGTCCGCAAGGCCGGGCGGAACGTGGAGAAGAAGGCGCTGCTCGATTTCATGGCGGGCAAGGTGGCCAGATGGTGGATCCCGGACGATGTCGCCTTCGTCGACGAGATCCCGCACACCGCGACCGGCAAGATCCAGAAATCGGTGCTGAGGGAGCGGTTCAGGGACTACCGGCTGCCGGCTGACCGGGCATAGGCCGCCCCGGAGATCTTGACCTTGCCGCGGCCGCGCGCGAGGAACATGGCGAATGTCCATGGCGCCAGCGATGATCGCGAAAATCGAAAGACCGATGGCGCCGGGCGCCGTCTGGACGCGCCGGCTGGGCTGGTTTTCCTTCGTGCTGCTGGCCACCATCGCGCTGGCGCATCGGTTCGGTCTTGTCGAAACGCCCGATCTGGTGCCGCTCCTCGGCGCCGTGCTCGCCGTGGTGCTTGCCGCGCTGGCGATCGGGGTGAGCGCCCATCGCCGCTACTGGTATTTTGGCGATCGGGGCGGCTCCGACATCTTCTGGGGCTTCTTCTGGTCGTTTGCCACCATGGCCCCGCTCGCGCTGGCCGCCTACTGGTATTTCGCCTATCCGGCCCTTGTCGACGTCTCCACGGATACGGACGATCCGCCGTCGATGGCCACCGCGTCGGGATTGCGCACGCCGGACATGAACCCGATCGCTGCGCCGAAGCAGGAACAGGCCGCGCGCCAGAAGGAGGCCTATCCGCTGGTCGAGGGCCGCCGTTACGAGCTTGGCCTGGAGCGTGTCCTGCCGGCGGTGGAGGCGCTCGTCGCGCGCCGCGGCTGGACCGTCACCGGCGGGCAGGATTCGGTGGGCGTCGCCCTCGAAACGACGATGGAGGCGCTGGCGCACTCGCCGCTGCTCAGCCTTCCTTCGGACGTGGCGATCCGCATCGCCGACGAGGGCACGGCGACGTTCGTGGACATGCGCTCGGCCTCTCGCTACGGCAGCCGGGATTTCGGCGACAACGCGGCGCTCATCTCGGCGTTTTTCTCTGACCTGGACGTCGAGATGACGACGCGGACGACCGCGATCGGCGCGCGTCCGGCAGATGGCGGCGACGGTTCCGAAGCGGACTCCCCGCCCGCCGAGGCCGACTTGCAGACACCGGAGTCCGGCGTGCCCGCGCCGCAGCCGAGGCCGGGCGAATAGGCGGCGCGGCAGGGTTCAGGCCGGAGAAAAGTTGCTGTCGATCGCGACGTCCCCATCCACGGCGACGCGCCCCGTCGCGACCAGATCCTCCAGATGCGCGAGGACGGACAGGGCGGCCGCGCCGTGCAACCGCGGATCCGTGGTGCGATAGATCGTCCGCACCATGTCGGCGATGCGGCGGTCGCCGGCAAGGACCCGCTCCACTATGGCGCGCTCGCGCATCCGTCGATGCGCCTTCAGGCCCCGCAGGAATGCCTGCGGCTCCCTCACCGGGCCGCCATGGCCGGGCAGCATCATCGTATCGGTGCGGGCGAGCAGCTTGTCGAGAGAAGCCATGTAGTCGGCCATCGCGCCGTCCGGCGGCGCGACGATCGTCGTCGACCATGCCATCACATGGTCCGCCGAGAACAGCACGCCGGTGCCCTCCAGCGCGAAGGCGGCGTGGTTGGCGGCGTGGCCCGGCGTCAGCACGGCCGTCAGCGCCCAGCCGTCGCCTTCCACGGTTTCGCCGTCGCCGAGCGCGCGGTCCGGTGCGAAGTCCGTGTCGCCGCTGGCGTCGAGCGCATGCGCCTCTCCGGTCCGCAGGGGCCGTGCCGGCCGGTGGGGGCCTTCGGCCAGCACCGTCGCGCCGGTCGCCGCCTTCAGCCGCCGGGCGAGGGGAGAGTGGTCGCGATGCGTGTGGCTGACGAGAATATGGCTGACCGGCCGTCCCGAGGCGGCCGCGAGGATCGCCGCCAGATGGTCGTCGTCATCCGGGCCGGGATCGATCACGGCGAGCGTCCGCTCGCCGACGATATAGGTGTTGGTGCCGTGGAAGGTGAACGGGCTGGGGTTCCGCGCCGTCAGGCGCCGCACGCCGGGCGCGGCTGAGACCGGCTGGCCGTGGGAAGGGTCGAAATCGGTGTCGAAGTCCATGCGAGGGCGTCCGGTTGCGGATTGGCGGGTGTTTTCGTTTGCCGCTTACCATGGAAGGAAATATAGGGGGATTCCGATTGAAGTCGCGCCTCCGGCGCCTGGAATGGGGATTTGGCAATGCTGTCTGCAACAACGACGATGCGTCCGCTGGTATCGCTTGCCCTGCCGGAAAAGGGCGCGGCGAGGCTGCTCACGCAGATCGGCCTCGCGGTGGCGGGAACGCTGCTCCTCACGCTCTCGGCCAAGACCAAGGTCGTGCTCGGGCCCGTCGACATGTCGCTCCAGACGCTCGCCGTCATGCTGATCGCGGCCGCTTTCGGCCTGCGGCTCGGGCTTGCCACGCTGCTGCTCTATCTGGTCGAGGGCGCCTCCGGCCTGCCGGTCTTCCAGGGTACGCCGGAAAAGGGGCTCGGCCTTCTCTACATGGCCGGACCGACCGGCGGCTACCTTGCCGGCTTCGTGGCCATGGCCGTCATCGTCGGCTGGGCCGCGGACCGCGGCTGGGACCGCAGCGTCCTGCGCTTCCTCGGCGTGGTGCTCGCAGCCGAGATCGTCATGATGGCCATGGGTGCAGGCTGGCTGGTCGTGCTGCTCGGCGCCGGCAAGGCCTGGCAGTTCGGCGTCGTTCCCTTCATTGTTCCGGAACTGATCAAGACCGGGCTCGCGGCCGCCCTGGTGCCGGCCGCCTGGTCCCTGATCCGCCGCTAGAACGGATGACGTGATCACGCCCGACGCGCCGTTCATGCGTCGGGCGCGAAAAATGGTCCGGGCGATGAGGGATTGGCTGGGGCGCCAGGATTCGAACCTGGGAATGTCGGTACCAAAAACCGATGCCTTACCGCTTGGCGACGCCCCAGCAAGGCCCGGCGCAATATCAAAGATCGGTGCTCTCCACAATTGCGAAAAGACGGGCCGCCGCCGGATCGGCGCGGTGAGCAGCGCGAATCGGGCTTGATCCTTTATCCATTTTGGATACAGGACTGTCCCGGCGACGGGTTGGGCACACTGTCGAAACCGGAACTTGGTCCACGGCTTGATCGGCATTCGTCTCCTTCATCCCGGTGCGGCATCGCGCATCATCGGCGTCGTGCGGCCCGCTGTCAGGGACGGCAACGCGCCGGTCTTCCTGACGCTGGCCCTGTCGCTCGCCGTGCCGTTCGGCGGGATCGGCCTCGTCGTGGCCGGCTCGGTCGGCATGATCCTCGCCAGCCGGTTCAGGATCGCCCGCGACGCCCTGAAGCTCTACGCCTCCCCGTGGGTGAGGTCGGACGCCTTCGCGCTCAACCTGCTCGTGCTCGTCGTCACGCTGATCGAACTGGGGCTCCTGCTCTATCATCACGACAAGACGTCCGAATTCGAGAACCAGCTCAAGCAGTACGGCATGGCGCTGGCCATCCTGCTGACGATCCGGCGCTATTCGCCGGCCGTGCTGATATGGGGGGCGGCCATCGGCTGCCTTCTGGCCTGCGCCGTCGCCGCGAAGGATGTTTTCCTGGACCATCTGCCGCGCGCGATGGGGCCGACGAACTCGATCCGCTTCGGCATGATCGCCGCGCTGTTCAGCATGTATTGCCTTGTCGGCGCCGCCTTCCTGCGCGGCTCGGGCCTGGCGAGGCTTCTCCTCGTGCTCTGCGGCCTGGCCGGTCTGTTCGCCGTCCTCGCCTCGGGCTCGCGTGGCGCGGTCCTGGCCTTGCCGCCTGCGCTTCTGCTGCTCGTGCCGCATCTCTGGCACCGGTCGCGCCGCATGGCGATGATCGGGGCCGCGCTGCTGGTTTCGCTGTCCGCCGGTCTCGCCATCTGGCAGGTAAATGCGTTCCGGAACGAGACGATCGGTTTTCGCGAGGTGGTCGCCGCGATCGTCTCGGGAAAGCTTGTCGAGGACAGGTCGGATCGCAACCGGGCGGAGATGCTGCTTCTGTCGGCACGGCTGTTCAAGGACCACCCGCTGCTCGGCGTGGGCACGGTCGGCTGGCTGCGGGCCGTCGAGGCCCAGCGCAAGAGCAGCGAGCCCAAGAACAAGCTGGGCGAAGTTTTCAACCAGCCGCACAACCAGTACGCGAACGACCTGGTGAAGGGAGGACTCGTGCGCGGCCTGGGGGGACTCGCCATGCTGATCCTGCCACTCTACTGCTTCGCGATACGCCATCCATTCCGGCCCGCGCGAAGCTCACTTGCCCCCCTGCTCGGGCTGACGACCTGCGTGACCTTCGCGACATTCAGCTTCACGGAATCGGTGATGGACCTCAGCCTTACGTCCTCGCTCTACGTGATCGTGATCTTCTATCTCATGGCCGCCAGCGAAGGCGCGCCGCTCGATACGCCGAGGCATGGGAAGGGACGGGAGGCGACGGCCCGGCCGCCCGCGGAGGGCTGATCGCGAATGCCATTCCCGCCATGGCGCGCTCCTTGGAAAGAACATCTATTCTTCCGATCTTTTGCGCCAGCGGCAGTGTTGAGGCATTGCGTCGCCAAAGTTACAAGACCGGTGCGGGTGGCAGCCGTTCTCGAAGCGAATTCCTTTCGCGTCGGTGCCTCGCGCTCCACTCCGGCCGGGCTGGCTCCAGGCAGGCCGGGAGACTGACGAGAATGCGCGCATGACCCGCCCCCTGACCCATTTGCAGAGCCTCGAAGCGGAGGCGATCCACATCTTCCGCGAGGTCGCGGCCACCTTCGCAAAGCCCGTGATGCTCTACTCCGTGGGCAAGGATTCCTCGGTGCTGGCGCACCTTGCGATGAAGGCGTTCCATCCCGCCCGGCCGCCCTTTCCCTTCCTCCATGTCGACACGACCTGGAAGTTCCGGGAAATGATCGCCTTCCGCGACCGGATGGCCCGGACGCTCGGCTTCGACCTGATCGTGCACACGAACCGGGAAGGCCTCGCCGCCGGGATCAATCCCTTCGACCATGGATCGAACAAATACACGCATGAGATGAAGACCGTCGCGTTGCGGCAGGCGCTCGACGCGCACGGTTTCGACGCCGCCTTCGGCGGGGCGCGGCGCGACGAGGAGAAAAGCCGCGCCAAGGAGCGCATATTCTCCTTCCGCAACCGCGAGCATGCCTGGGACCCGAAGAACCAGCGCCCCGAAATGTGGAAGATCTACAACACGCGCATCAATCCGGGCGAGTCGATCCGCGTCTTCCCGCTGTCGAATTGGACCGAGCTCGATATCTGGCAGTACATCCTCCAGGAGGAGATTCCCATCGTGCCGCTCTACTTCGCCAGCCGGCGCCCGATCGTCCAGCGCGACGGCATGCTGATCATGCGCGACGACGAGCGCATGGCGCTGAAGCCGGGCGAGGTGCTCGAGAACCGCATGGTCCGGTTCCGCACGCTCGGGTGCTATCCTCTGACCGGTGCGGTCGATTCCGACGCGACCACGCTGGAGGAGATCGTGGGCGAAATGCTGGTTGCCCGCACGTCGGAGCGCCAGGGCCGCCTCATCGACCGGGACGAGGCCGGGTCCATGGAGAAGAAGAAACGCGAAGGGTATTTTTGACCGTGCGGAACCTGAAGACGGAGCAGCCTCCGGCAACCAGCATCAGGGAATATCTGGCCGGGCAGGAGCAGAAGACGCTTCTGCGCTTCCTGACCTGCGGATCGGTCGACGACGGCAAGTCGACCCTGATCGGCCGTCTGCTTTACGACACCAAGCTGATCTTCGAGGACCAGCTCGCCGCGCTGGCGAGCGATTCCAGGCGGCATGGCACGACCGGCGACGACATCGATTTCGCGCTGCTGGTGGACGGGCTCGAGGCCGAGCGCGAGCAGGGCATCACGATCGACGTCGCCTACCGCTTCTTCGCCACGGCGCGCCGGAAATTCGTCGTCGCCGACACCCCCGGCCACGAGCAGTATACGCGCAACATGGCGACCGGCGCGTCGACGGCCGATCTCGCGGTGGTGCTGGTCGATGCGCGGCAGGGCATCCTGTCGCAGACGCGCCGCCATTCCGTGATCGCGTCGCTGCTGGGCATCCGGCACATCGTGCTGGCGGTGAACAAGATCGACCTCGTCGGCTTCGACAGCGATGTATTCGAGCGGATCGCCGCGGACTACCGGGCCTTCGCCGATTCCCTCGATTTCCTCTCCATCGTGCCGGTGCCGCTTTCCGCCCGCTTCGGCGACAATGTGACCAACCGCTCGGCCAACACGCCCTGGTACAAGGGGCCGACCCTGCTCGACCATCTGGAGACCGTCCCGGTCGCCGACGACGCGGCGGGCCGGCCGTTCCGCTTCCCGGTGCAGTATGTGAACCGGCCGAACCTCGACTTCCGCGGTTTTGCGGGCACGATCGCCTCGGGTGTCGCGCGTCCGGGCGACGAGGTCGTGGTGGCGAAATCGGGGCGTTCCGCGCGCATCAAGCGCATCGTCACACAGGATGGGGATTTGCCCGAAGCCGTCGCCGGCGCGGCCGTGACGCTGCTCCTCGACAGGGAGATCGACGTCTCGCGCGGCAATATGCTCGTCGCGCCGGACGCGCGGCCGCACGTCGCTGACCGTTTCGCGGCGAGCCTCGTCTGGTTCCACGAAGGCCCGCTCTTCCCGGGACGCAACTACATCCTGCGCACCGAGACCGGCCAGGTCTCGGCGACGGTGACGGAACTGGCCGCGCGGCTGAACATCAACGATCTCAGCGGAGCACCCGCCAAGACGCTGAACATGAACGAGGTGGGCGTCGCCCACATGGCCACGCAGGCACCGCTCGCCTTCGACGTCTTCCGCGACAACCGCACGACCGGCGCCTTCATCCTGATAGACCGCCTGACGAATGCGACCGTGGCCGCCGGCATGATCCGCGGCCCGCTGCGCCGCGCCGACAACATCCACTGGCAGGCGCTCGATGTCGACCGCAAGGCGCGCGCCGCCATCAAGCACCAGCGGCCGAAGGTCCTGTGGTTCACCGGCTTCTCCGGGTCGGGCAAGTCCACCATCGCCAACCTGCTGGAGCGGAAGCTCCATGCGGCGGGCCGCCACACCTACATGCTGGACGGCGACAACGTCCGCCACGGCCTCAACCGCGACCTCGGCTTCACCGACGCCGACCGGGTCGAGAACATCAGGCGCGTGGCCGAGGTGGCGAGGCTGATGGCCGACGCCGGCATCATCGTGCTCGTCTCCTTCATTTCGCCCTTCCGGGCGGAGCGGCAGATGGCCCGCGACCTGATGAACGAGGGCGAGTTCGTCGAGATCTTCGTCGACACGCCGATCGAGGAGTGCATGCGGCGCGATCCGAAGGGGCTCTACAGGAAGGCGATGGCCGGCGAGATCAAGAATTTTACCGGCATCGATTCTCCCTACGAGGCGCCGGAAAAGCCTGAAATCCATCTGCGGACCACCGGCCGCCCGCCGGAGGAGATGGTCGAGACGATCGAGGACTGGCTGATCGAGAAGGATCTCGCCGAAGACGAGTACAGCAGTGGCGCCGGAATCTGACGACGCCGAATTGCTCGCCCTGTTCACGCGGCTCGCGCTTGATGCGGGCAGGGCGATCATGGAGGTGTTCCACGGCGCCATCGACGTGGAGGAAAAGGCCGATTCCTCTCCCGTCACCGCCGCCGACCGGGCCAGCGAGGCGCTGATCCTCGAAGGGCTGCGCGCGGCGTACCCCGGCGTTCCCTGCGTGGCGGAGGAAGAAGCCTCCGCCGGCATCCTGCCCGTAGCGCTCGACGGTCCCTTTTTCCTGGTCGATCCGCTCGACGGCACGCGCGAGTTCGTGAGGCGCCGTCGCGATTTCACCGTCAACATCGCGCTCGTGCGGGACGGCGCTCCGGCGGTCGGGATCGTCTATGCGCCGGCCCGCGGAGAACTTTACACCGGGCGGCCCGGCCATGCGGAAGCCGCCGAGACCGATGCCGCCGGCTGCCTCGCGAACGTCCGGCAGATCCATGCCCGCAAGGGAGCGCCGCCTTTCACCATCGTCGCAAGCCGGTCGCACATGGACGAGGAGACGCTCGCCTATATCCGCCGGTTCGATGCGTCCGAGCTCGTTTCCGTCGGCTCGTCCGTCAAGTTCTGCCTGATCGCCGAGGCCGGCGCCGATCTCTATCCGCGCTTCGGCCGGACGATGGAGTGGGACACGGCGGCCGGCGACGCCGTCCTGCGCGCCGCCGGCGGGATCACGGTCACGCTCGACGGTGCGCCGCTCGTCTATGGGAAGCAGGCCGGCGGTTTCGCCAATCCGCCCTTCATCGCCTGCGGCGCGATTACGCCGCCGCTTTGAGCCTCAGGCCAGCTCGTGGCGCCAGGGCGGGTTCGCGCCGGCCCGCGAGACGGTGACGGCGGCGGCGCGCGTGCCGAGCTCCAGGGCGGCGCGGATGGCCTGTTCGGAAAGATCATCGAAGGCATCCTTCCTGAGCAGGCCCTGGTCGTGCAGCGAGGCGAGAAGCCCGGCGTTGAACGTGTCGCCCGCGCCGACCGTATCGACGACGGCGACGCGCTGCGAGGCCACCTCGACGCGCCGGGTGGCGGTGAAGGCCACCGCCCCCTTCGATCCGCGTGTCAGCACGATCAGCTTCGGCCCGCGCCGGAGCCACGACGCGATGAGCTCCTCCGGAGCGGAGGTTTCGCCGAACCACGCCAGATCCTCGTCCGACAGCTTTACGATGTCGGCCATCTCCATCATGCGCTCGATGCGTGCGGCATGGCTGGCGCGGTCGGGGATGAAGGCCGGCCGGATGTTGGGATCGAGCATCATGACCCGGCGGCCGTGCTCGCGCCGCATGAGCGCCTCGTATGTCGAGCCGCAGGGCTCGGGAATGAGGCTGATCGCGCCGAAGAGCATCGCCTCGATATCGTCGCTCAACTCGGGAAGCTCGGTTTCCGCCAGCATCCGGCCGGCCGTTCCCTCGTCGTAGAAGACATAGGTGGCATGGCCGTCGACAAGATGCACGAAGGCGAGCGTCGTCGGACGCGCCGAGATCGCCGCGTGCCGCGTGCCGACCTGGCTGGCGGCGAGCGCCGCCATGAGTTGCGCGCCGAACATGTCCGACGACAGGCCGGAGAAGAATTCCGTGGGCACGCCGAGCCGCCCCAGCGCGATGGCCGAATTGAAGACGGCGCCGCCGGCGTAAGGCGCAAAAGCCGGCTCGCCCTGCGTGCTCTCCCGAGGCAGCATGTCGATCAGGGCTTCGCCGCAACAAAGGATCATGGAGAACTGCCCGCCTTCGGATGGATGACGCCCTTGCGGACGATGATGTTCGCATAAAGGCGCGGCTCGCTCGTTGCAACGACGGCATGCGCGGTCTTCACGCGCCGGTAGAAATCGGGACCGGCGAGCGCGCAGACGGGCCGGCCGGGCGCACGCCTGGCGCAGATGGCCTCGAACTCATGGTGCACGGGATCGGCAAGTGCCGGGTCGCCCTTCACCGATGCGCGAAAGATCGCCTGTTCCACGAAATCGTCCACAGGCATGACGGCAAGCACCGCGTCGAGCACGTCGGTCGCCGTGTGGCCGTCGGCGCGCACGAGCCTCCGCGCGTCCTCCGCCGCCGGATAGTTGCCGTCCACGATGGCGATCTCGTCGCCGTGCCCCATGCCGCGCAGGATGGCGAGGAAATCGGGACCGAGAAGGGAAGGGATACCGATAAGCATGCCTCAGCCTTTCCTGGCCATCAGGCCGGCGCCGATCAGGAAGCGCTCGGAAAGCGGCAGGCTGGCCGCGCCGAGCGCGCGCGCGTGGATGCCGACGGTGCCTTCCCGCACGACCGGCAGCCTGAGCCCCTCGGCGTCGATGCGATCGATGGCGCGGCCGACGGAAGCGACGAGCTGGCCGCGGATCGGTAGGGGCATCCATCCATCGATGATGGCGGCCTCGAAATCGATGACAGCCGTCGCCGCGACGATCGCGTGGGCGAGCGCGTTGCCCGCCGCTTGCAGCCACAGGTCGAGCTCCGGCCCGACATCGCCCCATTCCTCTGGCGACGTCCACAGATGCGAGCCGTCCACGCCGCGCTTGCGCAGCATGCCCTCCAGCGTCGCGATCGAGGCTATGTCGATCAACTGGCGGATCGTGCCGTTCGGGCCGGGCACCGGCATCGAGCCGAGCGCGCCCGCATTGCCCGAGGGGCCCTCGTAGAGCCGTCCGTCCAGCACCACCCCGCCGCCGGCGAAGGCGCCGATGTAGAAGTAGATGAAATCGCGGAACCCCGTTTTCTCGCCGAACACCAGCTCCGCGCCGCAGGCCGCCGTGGCGTCGTTGAGGAGATAGACCGGGAAGGGCACCCTGGCCTGGATTTCGGCGCGGACATCGCGTTCCCGCCACGCCTGCATCGCCTGAAGCGGCGCGCCGATGGCGTCGGCCCAGTTCCACAGTTCGAAGGGCATGGCGATGCCGAGCCCGGCGATCCGTGCGCTGTCGGCTTCGCCGAGCGCCGCCTGTGCTTCCTCGACGGCCTTGCCGACGAACTCGACGGTGGCTTGCGGGGAAGGGTAGCTGTAGGCGAGCTGGCGGATCGATTTCAGCCTGCCCAGGAAGTCGGTCAGCACGAACTGGGCGCTGCGCCGGCCGACCTTGAGCCCGAGGAAATAGGCGCCGTCCGGGTTGAGCGCCATCGGCACGGAAGGCTGGCCGACGCGTCCGCGGATCGGCTCTCGCCGCAAAAGCAGGCGCTCCGCCTCCAGCTTGCGCATGATGACGGAGACCGTCTGCGCCGAGAGACCCGTCATGCGGGCGATGTCGGATTTCGCGAGCGGACCATGCTGCCGGATGAGCGACAGCGCGAGCCGCTCGTTATAGTCCCGCATGCCGCTCTGGTTGGTCCCGCGGACGCGGCTTTCCAACGGCTCCGCGGAGCCGGGACGACGGACCGCCTCCACGATTCTCCTCCCGGATGTCGGCTGCCTAAACCGCAACCATGCTGTCCGGACCCCCGGCTGTCAATATTAAATAAGAGTGATTTAATTATTGACTCGTCCATCCGGCCTCCATAACAATGATCGGCAGGGCAGGCACGGCACGGGAGCCTTTGAGGTGTCTGTCTCGATGGTTCACTGGGAGGAAATCGTGACCAAGACCTCGTTTCTGAAATCCACCGTCTTCGCGGCCTCCGCCGCTGCGCTCGTCGCCTTCGCGGCGCCCGCCTGGGCCGACGACGTGAGCGCCTGCCTGATCACCAAGACCGACACCAATCCCTTCTTCGTCAAGATGAAGGAAGGCGCGACGGCCAAGGCGAAGGAGCTCGGCGTCAACCTGAAATCCTATGCCGGCAAGATCGACGGCGACAGCGAGAGCCAGGTGGCGGCGATCGAGAGCTGCATCGCGGACGGCGCCAAGGGCATCCTGATCGCCGCGTCCGACACGGCCGGCATCGTGCCGTCCGTGAAGAAGGCGCGCGACGCGGGCCTTCTGGTGATCGCGCTCGACACGCCGCTCGACCCGATCGACGCCGCCGACGCGACCTTCGCCACCGACAATCTCGAGGCGGGCAAGCTGATCGGCGCCTGGGCGAAAGCCACGCTGGGCGACAAGGCCGCCGACGCCAGGATCGGCTTCCTCGACCTCACCCCCTCGCAGCCTTCGGTCGACGTGCTGCGCGACCAGGGCTTCATGATGGGCTTCGGCATCGACCCGAAGGATCCCAAGAAGATCGGCGACGAGGACGACCCGCGCATCGTCGGCCATGACGTGACCAACGGCAACGAGGAAGGCGGACGCAAGGCGATGGAGAACCTTCTGCAGAAGGACAATTCCATCAATGTCATCCACACGATCAACGAGCCGGCCGCGGTCGGCGCCTACCAGGCGCTCAAGGCCGTCGGCATGGAGGGCCAGGTGCTCATCGTTTCCGTCGACGGCGGCTGCCCCGGTGTGAAGGCGGTGCAGGAAGGCGTCATCGGCGCGACCTCGCAGCAATACCCGCTGCAGATGGCCGCGCTCGGCATCGAGGCGATCGCCAAATACGCCAAGGACGGCACCAAGCCCGCGCCGACCGAGGGCAAGGACTTCTTCGACACCGGCGTGAACCTCGTCACCGCCAAGCCGGTCGAAGGCGTCAAGTCGATCGACACGAAGGAAGGCCTCGCCAAGTGTTGGGGGTGAGGAGCGGTTTGGCGTAAGCCAAACGAAAAGCCCCCGAATGGGCTTTTCGAGCGACGAACGCCCGAGGCCATAGCCGAGGGCAGGGCGGTGCCACCGGCAGGCGTTGAACGCCGCCCGGGAGTGCCGTCCTGAGGCGATCGCGGGATTTCGACTTCCTCCCCCGCAAGGGGAAAGGGAGCGCGCGTGGTCGCCTGGCTTCCTCGCCCTTTTGGAGCCGGTTCGAATCGAGCGGTCTCCTTCACGCAAACACATTCACGAATAGCGCCCGGGGCTTGATCCCCGGGCCGTTTGGACCGACGATGGCATTCCGTCCCGCCTCGAGATACCGGCGCAAGAACCGGATACGGGGCGGAATTGGAGGGATGTCCGCGCCTTCGCGGACGGGAGGAACAGATGGCTCAGGCACAAGAGTTCGAAAAGGTCCTCGACCAGAGCGACACGAGCGTCGCCTCCTTCGAGCGCGAGGGAACCTCCCTCGTGAAACGCGCCCAGCATTTCCTGCACGGCACGCCGGCGGCGGTCCCGCTGATCGTGCTGGTACTGGCGATCATCGTCTTCGGTCTCGCCATAGGCGGCCGCTTCTTCTCCTCCTACACGCTTACGCTGATCCTCCAGCAGATCGCCATCGTCGGCATTCTCGGCGCGGCGCAGACGCTGGTCATCCTGACCGCCGGCATCGACCTTTCGATCGGCGTCATCATGGTGTTCAGCGCCGTGATCATGGGCAACTGCGCCGTGACCTACGGCATGCCGGCGCCCCTTGCCATCCTGATCGGCCTTGCCGCCGGTGCCGCCTGCGGCCTCCTCAACGGCTGGCTGGTCGCGACCATGAAGCTGCCGCCCTTCATCGTGACGCTCGGCACATGGAACATCGTGATGGCCGCCAACTTCATCTACTCGGCCAACGAGACGATCCGCGAGGCCGACATCTCGGCGAACGCGCCGTTCCTGCTGGCGTTCGCGCAGAATTTCAGGATCGGCTCGGCCGTGCTGACGCTGGGCGTCATCGCCATGGTGGTTCTGGTGCTCGTCCTCTGGTACGTGCTGAACCACACCGCCTGGGGCCGGCACGTCTACGCGGTGGGCGACGATCCCGAGGCCGCGAAGCTTTCGGGCATCCAGAGCAAGAAGGTGCTGATCGCCGTCTACACGCTGGCCGGCCTCATCGCCGCCTTCGCCGCCTGGGTCTCGATCGGTCGCAACGGCTCGGTCTCACCCTCGGCGGCGGTCACGGACTACAACCTCCAGGCCATCACGGCCACGGTGATCGGCGGCATCTCGCTGTTCGGCGGCCGCGGCTCGATCCTCGGCACGCTGTTCGGCGCCATGATCGTCGGCGTCGTCTCGATGGGGCTTAACATGCTGGGCGCCGATCCCCAGTGGAAGGTGCTGCTCACCGGCGTCCTCATCATCGGCGCCGTCGCGATCGATCAGTGGATCAGAAAGGTTTCGGTGTAGCCATGTCCACCCAGCCCATCCTCACCGCCCGCGGACTGGTCAAGCGCTACGGCCGCGTCACCGCCCTCAACAACGCCGACTTCGACCTCTATCCCGGCGAGATCCTTGCCGTCATCGGCGACAACGGCGCCGGCAAGTCGTCGCTGATCAAGGCGATCTCCGGAGCGGTCACGCCGGACGACGGCGAGATCAAGCTCGAGGGAAAGACGGTGCAGTTCAAGTCGCCCATGGAGGCGCGCGAGGCGGGCATCGAGACGGTCTACCAGAACCTCGCGCTGTCGCCCGCGCTCTCCATCGCCGACAATATGTTTCTCGGCCGCGAGATCCGCAAGCCCGGCCCGCTCGGCCAGATCTTCCGCATGCTCGACCGGCCGGCCATGGAAAAGCGCGCGCGGGAGAAGCTGAACGAGCTCGGCCTGATGACAATCCAGAACATCAGCCAGGCGGTCGAGACCCTGTCGGGCGGCCAGCGCCAGGGCGTGGCGGTGGCGCGCGCCGCCGCCTTCGGCTCGAAGGTCGTCATCATGGACGAGCCGACGGCGGCACTCGGCGTCAAGGAATCGCGCCGCGTGCTGGAGCTGATCCTCGACGTCAAGAAGCGCGGCCTGCCGATCGTGCTGATCTCCCACAACATGCCGCATGTCTTCGAGGTGGCCGACCGCATCCATATCCATCGGCTCGGCCGTCGGCTCTGCGTGGTCGATCCGAAGCAGATTTCCATGTCGGACGCGGTGGCCCTGATGACCGGCGCCAAGAAGCCGCCCGAGGAGGCGCTGGCTGCTTAGGAACGCCCTGCGGCCGTCGCGATATAATCGATTGAGTTCCCCTATGAGGATCGACTAGAACGGGACCGGGAGGAACCGGTCGCGGGGAAGGTTGTCGCGCTTTTCCCGCCGTTTCCTGAAAGACGACGATGACGGACACCATGACATTCGAGCTTCCCAAGCCGCCGGTCGACGATGCCGATCCCAAGGCGCTCGCGGCCGAGATCCTGCGCAGCCTGCGCTATCGCATCGGCAAGGACGCCTCGGTCGCCACGCAGTACGACTGGCTCGACGCGGCCATCCAGGTGGTGCGCGACCGCATCATCGAGCACTGGATCAGCTCGACCAAGCAGGCCTATGAAGAGGGCGCGAAGCGCGTCTACTACCTGTCGCTGGAATTCCTCATCGGCCGTCTGATGCGGGACGCCTTCTCCAACATCGGCATGCTGGAGACCATGCGCAAGGCGCTGGCCGAGCTGAAGGTGGACATCGACGTGATCGCCGCGCTGGAGCCTGACGCCGCGCTCGGCAATGGCGGCCTCGGCCGGCTGGCCGCCTGCTTCATGGAGAGCATGGCGACGGTGGGCATTCCGGCTCATGGCTACGGTATCCGCTACGCCAACGGCATGTTCCGGCAGGAAATCTCGGACGGCTGGCAGGTGGAGCTGCCCGAGACGTGGCTCGACCACGGCAATCCGTGGGAGTTCGAGCGCCGCGAGCGCGCCTTCGGGGTCGGCTTCGGCGGTTCGGTCGAGTCGGTCACGGGCGAGGGCGGCAGGCTGGAGCGCCATGTCTGGAAGCCGACCGATCACGTCCTGGCGGTCGCTTACGACACGCCGGTGGTCGGCTGGCGCGGCACGCACGTCAACACGCTGCGGCTCTGGTCCGGCATGCCGGTGGACCCCATCCTGCTCGACCGCTTCAATGCCGGCGACCACATCGGCGCGCTGGCGGAAAGCAACATGGCGGACGCTCTGTCGCGCGTGCTCTATCCGGCGGACTCGCACAAGGCCGGCCAGGAGCTGCGCCTCAAGCAGGAATATTTCTTCTCCTCGGCCTCCCTCCAGGACATCCTCCAGCGCCACATCAGCCAGTATGGCGACCTGTCGTCGCTGCCCGACAAGGCCGCGATCCACATGAACGACACCCATCCGGCCATCGCCGTGCCGGAACTCATGCGGCTTCTGATGGACGTTCACGTCGTGGATTTCGACGCCGCCTGGGACATCACCAAGCGGACCTTCGCCTACACCAACCATACGCTGCTGCCGGAAGCGCTGGAAAGCTGGCCGGTGCCGCTGATCGACCGGCTGCTGCCGCGCCACATGCAGATCATCTACGCCATCAACGCCGAGGTCCTGCTGGAGGCGCGCGCCTCGCACAAGTTCGACGACGAGGGCATCCGCCGCATCTCGCTGATCAACGAGGACGGCGAGCGGCGCGTGCGCATGGGCAACCTGGCCTTTGCCGGCTCGCATTCGGTCAACGGCGTGTCGGGACTGCACACCGACCTGATGAAGGCGACGGTATTCGCGGACCTGCACCGGCTCTATCCTGACCGCATCAACAACAAGACGAACGGCATCACGCCGCGCCGCTGGCTCATCCAGTGCAATCCCGGCCTGACAGGCCTGGTCGGCAAGACGATCGGCGAGGCGTTCAAGGACGACATCACCCGGCTCGAGGATATCGATCGGTTCGCCGCGGACGCCGCCTTCCGCGAAAAATTCGCTGCGGTGAAGCGGCAGAACAAGGTGCGGCTGGCGAACCTCGTCAACGAGCGTCTCGGCATCAAGGTGGATCCGTCGGCGCTCTTCGACGTGCAGATCAAGCGCATCCACGAATACAAGCGCCAGCTCCTCAATATCGTGGAGGCGGTCGCGCTCTACGACCAGATCCGGTCGCGGCCCGAGAAGGACTGGCTGCCGCGGGTGAAATTCTTCGGCGGCAAGGCGGCGCCGAGCTACCACAACGCCAAGATGATCATCAAGCTGATCAACGACGTGGCCAAGGTCGTCAACCGCGACCCGGCCGTGCGGGGGCTGCTGAAGATCGTCTTCATGCCGAACTACAACGTCAGCCTCGCGGAGGTGATGATCCCGGCGGCCGACCTTTCCGAGCAGATCTCGACGGCCGGCATGGAGGCCTCGGGCACCGGCAACATGAAGTTCGCGCTGAACGGCGCGCTGACGATCGGCACGCTCGACGGCGCCAATGTCGAGATCAAGGACCATGTCGGCGCCGCCAACATCTTCATCTTCGGCCTGACCGCCGACGAGGTGGCGAAGCGGCGCGCCGGCGGCTACGATCCGCGCGCCGTCATCGAAGCGTCCCCGGAGCTGTCGCAGGCGCTCTCCGCCATCTCGTCGGGCGTCTTCTCGCCGGACGACCCGGAGCGCTACCGCGACCTGATCAACGGCATCTACGACAACGACTGGTTCATGGTGGCGGGCGACTTCGATGCCTATGCCAAGGCGCAGCGCAAGGTGGACGCGCTCTGGCGCGCCAGTCCGGAGTGGAACGCCAAGGCCATCCACAACGTCGCGCGGATGGGCTGGTTCTCGTCCGACCGCACCATTCGCGAATATGCGAGGGATATCTGGAATGTTCCGGCCTGACCGCGGACGGTCTCCGGTCGGAATGCTCTGGACAGGGCTGCCGGGATCGCGTTCAAATTGAAAGTCCGGAAGTCGGGAGGAGGCGCCGGAGCATGAAGAAGAGCAAGCCCGTCTCCGGCGACAGGAAAAAGGCTGCCGAGGCAGCGGACGGTTCCGTCAAGACCGCCCCTTCCATCCTGACCGAGGCCGCCGACGTGGCGGCCATCGTCTCCGGCACCCACGGCGATCCGTTCGCCGTTCTCGGCGTGCAGAAGGCCGGCAAGGGCTTCGTGGCGCGCTGCTTCTTTCCGCATGCCGAAACCGGCGAGGCCTTCACGCTGGGCGGCGAGGCCATCGGCGAGCTGACCCGCCGCGACGATGCCGGCTTCTTCGAGGGCAGGCTGTCGATCACCGCGCGCCAGCCGGTCAGATATCATGCGCGCAACGCCGGCGGCGACTGGTGGCTGGCCGATCCCTATTCCTTCGGGCCTGTGCTGGGGCCGATGGACGATTACTACATCGCCGAGGGCTCGCATCTGAGGCTCTTCGACAAGCTCGGCGCGCATCTGATCCATCACGAGGGCGCCGACGGCGTCCATTTCGCCGTCTGGGCGCCGAATGCGCGCCGCGTCTCCGTCATCGGCGACTTCAACGACTGGGACGGCCGCCGCGATGTCATGCGCCTGCGCAAGGACACCGGCATCTGGGAGATTTTCCTGCCGGATATCGGTGCGGGGCGCGCCTACAAATTCGAGCTGATCGGGCCGGACGGACAGCGCCTGCCGCTCAAGGCCGATCCGTTCGCCTTCCGCTCCGAACTCAGGCCCGCGACAGCCTCGGTGACGGCCGCGCCGCTGGCGCACGAATGGGGCGACGCCGCGCACCGGAAGTTCTGGCGCGAGGCCGATGCGCGCCGCCAGCCGGTCTCCATCTACGAGGTCCATGCCGGCTCCTGGCAGCTCAATGACGACGGCTCCTTCCTGAGCTGGGACGAGCTTGCGGACCGGCTGATCCCCTATGTGGTGGACACCGGCTTCACCCATATCGAGTTCCTGCCGATCACCGAGCACCCCTACGACCCGTCCTGGGGCTACCAGACGACCGGCCTCTATGCGCCCTCGGCGCGGTTCGGCGATCCGGCGGGCTTCGCGCGCTTCGTCGACGGCGCCCACCGCGCCGGCATCGGCGTCATCCTCGACTGGGTGCCGGCGCACTTTCCGACCGACGCGCACGGCCTGTCGCGCTTCGACGGCACCGCGCTCTACGAGCATGCCGACCCGCGCCAGGGCTTTCATCCGGACTGGAACACCGCGATCTACAATTTCGGCCGGCGCGAGGTGAGTTCCTACCTCGTCAACAACGCGCTCTACTGGACCGAAAAATACCATCTCGACGGCCTGCGCGTCGATGCGGTGGCCTCGATGCTCTACCTCGACTACTCACGCAAGGCCGGCGAGTGGATCCCCAACGAGGAGGGCGGCCGGGAAAACCTCGACGCCGTGCGCTTCCTCCGGCGCGCCAACAAGGAGGTCTACGGCGCGCATCCGGGCGTGATGACCATCGCCGAGGAATCGACCGCCTGGCCGAAGGTCTCTCAGCCGGTCCATGAGGGCGGATTAGGCTTCGGCTTCAAGTGGAACATGGGCTTCATGCACGACACGCTGCAATACATGGCGCGCGAAGCGATCCACCGTCAGCACCATCACGACGAGATCACCTTCGGGCTTCTCTACGCCTTCAGCGAGAACTTCGTTCTGCCGCTCTCCCATGACGAGGTCGTGCACGGCAAGGGCACGCTGCTGACAAAAATGTCCGGCGACGATTGGCAGAAATTCGCCGGCCTGCGCGCCTATTACGGCTTCATGTGGGGCTATCCGGGCAAGAAGCTGCTGTTCATGGGGCAGGAATTCGCGCAGCGCGACGAATGGAGCGAGGCGCGCGCGCTGGACTGGTACGTGCTGGACTACGCCCCGCACAGCGGCATGCTCCGGCTGGTGAGCGATTTGAACCGCCTCTACCGCACGCTGCCGGCGCTCCACGCGCGCGACTGCGAGCCGGAAGGTTTTGAGTGGCTGATCACCGACGACCGCCAAAACTCCGTCTTCGCCTGGCTGCGCAAGGCGCCCGACGCCAATCCGGTGGCGGTGATCTCGAATTTCACGCCGGTGCAGCGCGACTTCTACGAGGTGCCGCTGCCGCATGCCGGCCGCTGGAAGGAGATCTTCAATTCCGACGCCGGGACTTACGGCGGCTCGGACAAGGGCAATGGCGGCTGGGTGGAGGCGGCGGAGAAGAAGGGCCGCGTCGTCGGCACCATGCTCCTGCCGCCGCTCGCCACCGTCATGCTCGAATATGTTCCTGTCACGTAATCTTGGGAGGGGTCGATGGAACACAGGAGAAACCAGCCGCTGGCGCGCGACGCGATGGCCTATGTGCTCGCCGGCGGCCGCGGCAGCCGCCTCAAGGAACTGACCGACCGGCGCGCCAAGCCGGCCGTGCATTTCGGCGGCAAGACGCGCATCATCGACTTCGCGCTCTCGAACGCGCTGAATTCCGGCATACGCCGCCTCGCGGTGGCGACCCAGTACAAGGCGCACTCGCTGATCCGCCACATGCAGCGGGGCTGGAACTTCCTGCGGCCGGAGCGCAACGAGAGCTTCGACATCCTGCCGGCCAGCCAGCGCGTCTCCGAGACGCAATGGTATGAGGGCACGGCCGACGCGGTCTACCAGAACATCGACATCATCGAGTCCTACAATCCGGAATTCATGATCATCCTGGCCGGGGATCACATCTACAAGATGGACTACGAGCTGATGCTCGGCCAGCATGTCGACCAGGGTGCGGACGTTACTGTCGGCTGCCTGGAGGTGCCGCGCATGGAGGCGACCGGCTTCGGTGTCATGCATGTCGACGGCGAGGACCGGATCATCGACTTCGTCGAGAAGCCGGCCGATCCGCCCGGCATTCCGGGCAAGCCGGATTTCGCGCTCGCCTCCATGGGCATCTACGTCTTCAGGACGAAGTTCCTGATGGAGCGCCTGCGCCAGGACGCGGCCGACCCCGCCTCCAGCCGCGATTTCGGCAAGGACATCATCCCGGCGATCGTCAAGGGCGGCAAGGCCGTCGCTCACCGCTTCACGAAATCCTGCGTGCGCGCCACCACCGAGAACGAGGCCTATTGGCGCGACGTCGGCACGATCGACGCCTATTGGGAGGCGAATATCGACCTGACCGATACGGTGCCGGAGCTCGACCTCTACGACAAGGAGTGGCCGATCTGGACCTATGCCGAATTGAAGCCGCCGGCGAAATTCGTGCATGACGAGGACGGGCGGCGCGGCATGGCGGTGTCGTCGCTCATCTCCGGCGACTGCATCGTCTCCGGCGCCTCGCTGAAGCGCAGCCTCATCTTCACCGGTGCCCGCATCAACTCCTATTCGACGCTGGACGAGGTGGTCATGCTGCCCGACTGCCTTGTGGGCAGGAACGTGCGGCTGAAGCGCGTGGTGATCGACGGCGGCGTCCGCATTCCCGAGGGGCTGGTGGTCGGCGAGGATCCCGTTCTGGATGCCAAGCGTTTCCGCGTTTCGGAAAAGGGCGTCTGCCTGATCACCCAGCCGATGATCGACCGCCTGGAACTGTGAGGCGCAATGCAGATCCTTGCCGTCACGCCCGAGATTTTCCCGTTGGTCAAGACGGGAGGGCTGGCCGACGTCACCGGCGCCCTGCCGCTCGCGCTCGAACCCAAGGGCGTGGCGGTGAAGACGCTGGTGCCCGGCTATCCGGCCGTGATGAGGCAGGCGGCGGATGCGACGCCGGTTCTCGAATACCTCGCCTTGCAGGGCGGTCCGGCGCAGGTCTGGGCGGCCCGCGTCGCCGGTCTCGATCTTCTGGTGCTCGATGCTCCGCATCTGTTCGACCGCATCGGCGGTCCCTATGGCGACGCATCGGGCATCGACTGGCCGGACAACTGGCGCCGCTTCGCCGCGCTCAGCCAGGCAGGCGGCGACATAGCCGGCGGCGCGATCGACGGCTACCTGCCCGATCTCGTTCATGCGCATGACTGGCAGGCGGCGCTGACGCTCGCCTACATGCGCTTTGGCAAGGCGGTCGGCACGCCGTCGGTCATGACCGTCCACAACCTCGCCTTCCAGGGTCAGTTCGGCGCCGGGATCTTCGGCGCGCTCGGCCTGCCCGGGCAGGCGATGTCCATCGACGGCGTCGAATATTACGGCGGAGTCGGCTACCTGAAGGCAGGGTTGCAGGCGGCCTGGGCCATCACCACGGTGAGTCCGACCTATGCGCAGGAGATCCGCTCGCCCGAGTTCGGCATGGGGCTCGACGGGCTGGTCAATTCGCGTGCCGCCGATCTTCACGGCATCGTCAACGGAATCGATACCGCGATCTGGAACCCGGAAACGGACAAGCATCTTAAAGCGCAATATACCGCCAGGACCCTGAAGGCCCGCGCCGCCAACAAGCGGGCGCTGGAGGAGCGCTTTGCCATGTCGCCGGATGACGGCCCGCTCTTCTGCGTGGTGAGCCGCCTGACCTGGCAGAAGGGCATCGACGTGCTTGCAGAGATCCTCGACGGCATCGCCGCCGCCGGCGCCCGGCTCGCCATCCTGGGCGCCGGCGATCCGGCGCTGGAGGGCGCGCTGCTCGCCGGTGCCGCACGCCATCGCGGCCGCGTCGGCGTGGTCATCGGCTATGACGAGGCGCTGTCGCACCTGATGCAGGGCGGCAGCGACGGCATCCTGATCCCGTCGCGCTTCGAGCCCTGCGGCCTCACCCAGCTTTACGGCCTGCGCTATGGCTGCGTGCCGATCGTGGCGCGCACG
>JAFKJW010000130.1 GCA_017305925.1 Hyphomicrobiales bacterium
GGAGCAGAAGCGGAGCTACCTGCCGGGCATGCGCGGCGGCGGCGACGAGCTCGAGCAGGAGCGCCGCACGCTGACGGCGGAGCTCTCGGCCAATGGCTGCGCGCCGGACCGCGTTACGGCGCGGCTCAGGGAGCTCGGCCGCGAAGCGCCTGCCCCCCTGCCCGACTCCTCCGACACGGAGACCGCTCCCTCCGAGGAGCCCGGGACTTTTTTCATCCCGAACGAGGAAAACATCATCACCATTCCCGGCAGCAGCCGGGAAGACCAGGAAAAGCGCTACCGGACCGTGTGCGTGCGCACCTGCGACGGCTATTACTTCCCGATGTCGCCGCGCTCGGCGCGCGACGATTTCGCGCGCGACCAGCAGAACTGCCGCTCGATCTGCCCCGGCACCGACGTGCGGACCTATTACCAGGACGCCGGCCAGTCGGAGACGGACACGCTGATGTCCACCGCGGCCGACGAGCCCTATACGTCGCTGCCCACCGCCTTCCTCTACCGCCGTTCCGAAGCGAAGCGCCCCGCGGGCTGCGGCTGCGGCAGCGAAGCCGGCGGAGAACAGGGGCAGAATTACGAGATCATTGCCGGCAAGGGCTCCGCCGCCGAGGAGATGACGCGCTCCGGGACCGCCACCGCCGCCGCTCCCGATAAGGATGACGGCGAAACGACGGCGCCGGTCGAGCCGACCGTTCTGCCGCCGCCCGGGGAGCGGAAGGTCAGGGTCGTCGGGCCAGCGTTCCTTCCCGACCGATCAGGGGCAGGAGATCGGCCAGTTCCGGACCGGACGGCCGTCCCGTAAGCGCCATGCGCAGCGGCGCGTAAAGCGCCTTGCCCTTGCGGCCCGTCGCCGTCTTCACCGCATCGGTCCAGACCTTCCAGGTCTGGCGGTCCCACGGCTCGGCGGGCAGCAAGTCGAAGGCCTCGCGCACGAAGGCGATGTCGGCGGGCGCCACCTCTCCGCTCTCGTCAGGCCCGTCATGGACGATCGCCCACCAGGCTGCCGCGTCGCGCAGCGTCTCCAGATTGCCGCGCACGGCCGTCCAGAAGGCCTCGGCCCTGTCGCCGGAAACATGCAGGGCGCCGAGGCGCTCGCGCACAGCGTCGAACGGCATGCGATGCAGCAGCGAGCGGTTGAGCGCAAAAAGATCGTGCGGATCGAATTTTGCCGCCGACTTCGATGTCGCGGACAGGTCGAAGACGGCGGCAAGCTCGTCGAGGCTGGTCTTCGCCTCGATGTTCTCCGACGTGCCGACCAGCACGGCCAGCGAGGCGACCGCCATCGCCTCGATGCCCTGCTCCCGCAGGCCGCCGATCGACAGCGCGCCGGTGCGCTTGGAAAACCCCTCGCCGTCCACGGTCGTCAGCAGATTGTGATGGCCGAAAGCGGGCGGCTCGCTGCCCAGCGCGCGGAAAAGCGCGATCTGCACGCCGGTGTTGGTCACGTGGTCGTCGCCGCGGATGACATGGGTGATGCCGTGGGCGATGTCGTCGACGACCGAGGGCAGCGTATAGAGATAGGTGCCGTCCTCGCGCACCAGCACGGGGTCCGACACCGATGCGAGGTCGACCGTTTCGGGACCGCGCACCATGTCGGTCCACGTCACCTCGGTGCGGCGCGGCTTGGCCGGATCGTCCGGGAAATTCGGCAGCAGGAAGCGCCAGTGCGGCTTGCGCCCCTCGCCTTCGAAAGCGGTGATCTCCTCCAGGGTGAGTTTCAGCGCGTCGCGTCCGTAGACCGGCGGCAGCTTGCGCGACAGGCGGATCTTGCGCTTGAGGTCCAGCTCCTCCTGCGTCTCGTAGCAGGGATAGAGCAGCCCCTTTTCCTTCAGCGCCGCCACCGCCGCGTCGTAGCGCTCGAAGCGCCGCGACTGGTAGTCGATCGCGTCGGGGAAGATGCCCAGCCAGTGCAGGTCGTAGAGGATCGCGTCGGCGTATTCCTGCCGGGAGCGCGCCCTGTCCGTGTCGTCGAAGCGCTGGATGAAGCGGCCCTTGTTCTTTTGCGCGAAGAGCCAGTTGAACAGCGCGGAGCGCGCATTGCCGATGTGGATGTTCCCGGTCGGCGACGGGGCGAAGCGGACGGTAACGGTCATGCGGCGCCGGGTAAACCAAGCTCCGGGGCTTGGCAAGCGCGGCGGTGCAAGCAGGGCAATCGCTTGAAAAGCATCGTCGAGGGTCGCGACCCTTCGCGCCCCCCTCTGTCCTGCCGGACATCTCCCCCACAAGGGGGGAGATCAACAGCTTCTTTAGCTTCGCCAATTCTGCAGCGTTGGAGACTGGCGAAATCTGAAATGACAGCCGATCTCCCCCCTTGTGGGGGAGATGTCCGGCAGGACAGAGAGGGGCAACGTAGAGCGCCCTGCCTCTCAAGCGATTGCCCCCGGACGCGCAAGGTCCGCCTCATGTCCGGTCGCGGAAGCGGTTGGTGATCGGATAGCGCCGGTCGCGGCCGAAATTCTTCCTGGTGATCTTCACGCCCGGCGCGGCC
This sequence comes from Hyphomicrobiales bacterium, assembly GCA_017305925.1. Lineage (GTDB taxonomy): Bacteria > Pseudomonadota > Alphaproteobacteria > Rhizobiales > Rhizobiaceae > Arvimicrobium. Next base: position 2,486 of record JAFKJW010000130.1, read on the forward strand.
TGGCGGCGCTTGTATTCGGCAATGTAGAGCAGATGCTCGACGCGCTCGACGGTGGCCCGGTCATACCCCTTCTTGACGATCGCGTCGACGCTTTCCTCGCCTTCCACCAGCCCCTCCAGGATCGCATCGAGCACCGGATAGGGCGGCAGCGAATCCTGATCCGTCTGGTTCTCGCGCAACTCCGCGGACGGCGCCTTGTCGATGATGTTGGCGGGGATCACCTCGCCGGAGGGACCGAGCGCGCCCGGCGGCACATGGGCGTTGCGCCAGCGCGACAGGGCGTAGACCTGCATCTTGTAGAGGTCCTTGATCGGGTTGAAGCCGCCGTTCATGTCGCCATAGAGCGTCGCGTAGCCGACCGACATCTCGCTCTTGTTGCCGGTCGTCACGACCATGGAGCCGAACTTGTTGGAGATCGCCATGAGGATGACGCCGCGCGCCCGGCTCTGGAGGTTCTCCTCCGTGATGCCGGCATTCGTGCCCTCGAAAAGCGGCGCCAGAGCGCGGGAAAAACCCTCGACCGGCTCGAAGATCGGCACGGTGTCGTAGCGGCAGCCGAGCGCGCGCGCGCAGTCCTCGGCGTCCTTCAGGGATTCGCCGGAGGTGTATTTGTAGGGCATCATCACGCAGCGCACGCGCTCCTCGCCCAGCGCATCGACCGCAAGCGCCGCGCAGATGGCCGAATCGATGCCGCCCGAAAGGCCGAGCACCACCGTCCGAAAACCGTTCTTGTTCACATAATCGCGCAATCCCATCATGCAGGCGCGGTAGTCCGCCTCCTCATGGTCCGGGATTTTGGACATCGGACCGCCGGTGCAGCGCCATCCCTCCGCTTCGCGTTTCCAGGTGGAGACGGCCACCGCTTCCTCGAACTGGCTCATCTGGAAGGCCAGCCGCTTGTCGGCGTTGATGGCGAAGGAGGCGCCGTCGAAGACCAGCTCGTCCTGCCCGCCGAGCTGATTCGCATAGAGAACCGGCAGGCCGGTCTCGATCACCTGCTTCAGCACCGTCTGCTGCCGCACCTCGATCTTGCCGCGGTAGTAGGGCGATCCGTTCGGCACCAGCAGAAGCTCCGCCCCGCTCTCGGCCAAGGTCTCACACACGCCGAGATCGCCCCATATGTCCTCGCAGATGGGAACGCCGAGCCGAACGCCGCGGAAGTTCACCGGCCCGGGCATGTCGGGCCCTTCCTGGAAGACGCGCTTCTCGTCGAACTCGCCGTAGTTCGGCAGGTCGATCTTGTAGCGCTCGGCGATCACCTTGCCGCCGTCCGCGACGAGCATCGAATTGTGAATGCCGCTTTTGCGGGAAAGCGGCGAGCCGACCACGATGCCCGGTCCGCCATCCGCCGTATCTTCCGCGAACGCCCGCGCCGCCTTCTCGCAGGCGGCGACGAAGGCCGGC
>JAFKJW010000197.1 GCA_017305925.1 Hyphomicrobiales bacterium
AGCCCTTTCGCGCCCCCCTCTGTCCTGCCGCGCGGATGGAGGCGAATCCGATCGGCGTCAGGCCTCGCCCGCCGGCACCGCTTCCCCGCGGCGACGGCCGAACGCCTCGTGGCCGATCACGGTGACGGCCGGCGCCAGCATGACGATGACGAGGCAGACCGCCATGTCGACGCCGGCGGCCGCGGCGGCGACGGCAAGGGCGATCACCGCCGCGGTCGCGGCCAGCAGCCCCATATGCCCGGCGTCGAAACGGCGCAGCAGGTAGTCATGGAGCGCGTAGGCCATGGCGAGAAACAGGCCGACGGGAACCGCCACGCTGAGCACGGTCGCCAGCGGCCCGATCGCCGCCTTGTGCTCGATGAAGAGGGCGGCGACGTGCAGGCCCGCGCCGGTGGCGACGATCGCCGCGATGATGGCGATCTGGCCGTAGCCCCAGCCGAAGGAGCGGTCGCGGTGGACATGCAGGACCCGCGCCGAGGGCAGCAGGCTGTAGACCCACCAGATGCCGAAGGTGAGCCCCATGCCGGCGACGCATACCAGCGCCGCGTCGAGGGTCCAGCCCTGTTCCTCGACCACGGCGGAGAGCGACGCGACGGTTCCGACCACGCCCTCGCCGAGCGCGATCAAGGCAAACAGGCTGTAGCGCTCGGCGATATGATGGGCGTGCCAGGGCGTGCCGCCGTCCCGGCGCTCGGCGATGACCGGCCCGGACAGTTCGATGACGGCCAGGACGGCTGCGAGCGCGATGCTGGTCGCGACGGAAAAATCCAGGACGATCTGGACGACCCAGCCGACCTGCGCGATCGTGATGGCGACGACATAGGCAAGGCAGGCGCGGCGGTGCGCAGGGTCCTGCCTGGCCGCGCGCAGCCATTGAAAGATCATCGCCACGCGCATGACGACGTAGCCGAGCACCACCACCGAATTGTCGAGATGGGCGCCCTCTTCCAGGGAGGCGAACATGGGCGCCAGGCCGATGGCCAGCACCAGCACGCCGATCATCTGCACCATGGTGACGATCCGGAAGATCCAGTCGTCGGTGTCGTAGGCCGACGCGAACCAGGAGAAATTGATCCACGCCCAGCAGATGGCGAAGCTCGCGAAGCCGAAGCCGGTCAGGGCCACGCCGTAATGGCCGGCGGCGAGCAAATGGGCGAACTGGGCGGCGGCAAAACCGAAGGTCGTCGCGAAGGTCAGGTCGAACAGCGCCTCGAGCGGCGTGGCGGCGCGATGCGCCTCGTGCGGATCGCGCCCGCTCATGCGGCGGGCGCGATGGACTGGATCCCCGGTTTCCGTCCTCGTCTCGCTCATGCGCGGCCTTCCGCTGGTTTGCGTTCTCTTCCGACAGCACTGCGCCCCCGAGGGGCAGGATCATGCGTCAAGGCGGCAAGCGCCATCCGCAGTCAAGGCCCCGTGCGTGAAATATCCACGCCGCGCAGCGGCGCCGGCCTCGTCGCCCGGACGGTCTCCCGGCCGAAAGCCACGGCCATGACCCGCTTGTGCTCCTCGATCTCCTCGAAGAACCATTCGAGGAAGCGGGCGATTTCCGGCTTGCTGCCGACGCCCGGGCGCTGGTGCAGATAATAGCCGGCCGGATAGTCGTGATAGGTGGCGAACGGCGCGACGAGCCGGCCCTGCTGCAAAAGGTCCTGCGCCATGATCGTGTCGGCGAGCGCGATGCCGGTGCCGTTCGCCACCTCGCGCATGATCAGCGTGCAGTCATGCAGTATGGTGCCCGCCTTGCCGACATTGCCGACCACGCCCTCCTGCGCCAGCCACCGCTCCCACCGCCGGCTTTCGCGCTCGTGGATGAGGCAGTGCCGCAGAAGATCCTGCGGGACCAGCAGCGGGTCCGCTTCCTCCAGAAGCGCGGGCGAGCAGACCGGCGTCAGCATGAGGGGCAGGATCAGCTTCAGCGCGGGGCTGGTCTTCTCGTTGAACTCGTCGACGATGGCCAGGTCGAAGTCGGAGCGCTTGCCGGACGCCGAGATCTCCAGGTCGATCGAAGGGTGGAGGCGGCGAAACGCGGGCAGGCGGTCCGCCAGCCACAGGTTCAGGAAGGTCGGCTCGCACATGAGGCGGATGCGCTTGCGCGCGCGGCCCGCGCCGTCGGCGAGGCTGACGTCCTCGGTGGCCCGCCTGATGGCCTCGAACGCCTCGGACAGGCTGTGCGCGTAATAGGAGCCGGTCGCCGTCAGCGTTATCTGCCGGAAGCTGCGCTCGAACAGCTCCTGCCCGAGACACCTTTCGAGAGCGCGGATATGGCGGCTGACGGCCGAGGGCGTAAGCCGCAGCTCTTCGGCCGCGTCCTTGACGCTGCCCAGGCGCGCCGCGGCTTCGAAGGCGCGCATCCCGTTGAGCGAAGGCAGAACCATGGGCGATCATGGCCATTCGATTGAGTTTTTGTCAATCGAATGGGGTGAAATTGGCGTTTGAACACCCGCCGTCATTTTTGAATATCGAAAAAGGAAAATTCGCGACCTGAACGGCCGTCCTGCGACGGCGGGTGAAAGCCTGATGCCCCAGTCTCCAGTGACCGTTTTCGACACCGCCGCCGCGCTTCAGGACGACGCTCCGGTCGTGGTCGTCCTGAAGGCTTCGGGGCACGGCTTCGGCGCGCGCGCCGCCGGGCTGGATGCGCGGGCGGGCGGCTTGCTGTCGCGGGCCTGCGAGGCGGCGGCCTTTTCGGCCGGGAACGGCGAATGCCTCGACATCGTGGCTCCCGGCGGCCTTGCCGCGCGGCGCGTCGTCGTCCTCGGCCTCGGCGAGGCGGCGGCCATGACGCCGCTTTCCGTCACCCGTGCCGGTGCCGGCCTCGCCGGGTTCCTCGAAAAGCAGGGCGAAAGCGCGGTTTCGATCCTTTTCGACGCCGTCGACGGCTCGCCGCTTGCCGGCGCGGAACTCGCGGCGCGGCTGGCGTTCGGCATGCGCCTGAGGCGATACCGCTTCGACCTGCGTAGCAAGCGGCCCGGCGCGACGGCCGAAGCGGGCTGGCGCATCCGGCTCGCCGGCGTGGAGGAACGGGACGGCGCCGCGCTCGGGCGCCTCAACGCCGTCGCGGACGGCGTCGAGCTGGCGCGCACGCTGGTGAACCTGCCGGCCAACATCCTGCATCCCGACAGCTTCCTCGACCATCTGGAGCCGTTGCGCGAAGCGGGGGTGGAGATCGAGACGCTCGACGCGGCGGACCTGAAGCGGCTGGGCATGAACGCCCTGCTGGCGGTCGGGTCCGCCTCCCAGCATCCGCCGCGCATCGTCGTGCTGCGCCATCGCGGCAAGGGCGGCGCGGACGCGCCGCTGGCCTTCGTCGGCAAGGGGGTGTGCTTCGATTCCGGCGGGCTCTGCGCCAAGTCCGGGCCGCAGATGTTCGAGATGAAGGGCGACATGGCCGGCGCGGCCGCCGTTGCGGGCCTGCTGCTGGCGCTCGCCCGGCAGGGCAGCGAGGTCGACGCGGTGGGCGTCCTCGGCATCGCCGAGAACCTGCCGTCGGGCAAGGCGTACAAGCCGGGCGACGTCATCACCACGATGTCGGGACAGACCGTGGAGGTGTTCGACACCGACTGCGAGGGCCGCATGCTCCTGGCCGACACGCTCCATTACACGGCGACGCGCTTCAAGCCGGCCGCGATGGTCGATCTGGCGACGCTGACCTATTCGGTCATGCGCGGGCTGGGCAGCGTCTTTGCCGGCCTGTTCGCCACCGACGACGGCCTCGCCACCGGCATGATCGCCGCGGGCGAGGCGGTCGGGGAACGATTCTGGCGCATGCCGCTCGACCACGCCTATGACGAGGGGCTGCAATCGCCGCTGGCGGATCTGCGCCAGCATGCGCGCAATCTGGAAGACGGCGACGCGCCCCATGCGGCGGCGTTCCTGCGGCATTTCACCGACAACCGGCCCTGGGTGCATCTCGACATCGCCGGCAAGGAGATCTCCGAGACCGACGGCCCGCTGGCCAGGCAGGGCGGCATCGGCTTCGGCGTGCAGATGCTCGAGCAATGGGTGCACGAGGGCGGGCGGAAGCATAGGTGATTGCCGCTTCGGGCGGCGGTGTATAGCGTAGGTCAGGCGAGGTGGGACGGTGGCGGCGATCAAGAGCAGCGAAGGACGCGCCAGGTTCGGCGCTTATGAGACGTGGTATCGGGTCTCGGGCGACCTGGGGGCGGGCAAGCCGCCGGTCGTGATCCTGCACGGCGGCCCCGGCGTCGCGCACAATTACGTCGATTCCTACAAGCTTCTCGCCGGGCAGGGCCGCGCCGTCATCCATTACGACCAGCTCGGCTGCGGAAACTCGACACTTCTGCCGGACAAGGGCGCCGACTTCTGGACGCCGCAGCTCTTCATCGACGAGCTCGAGAACCTGGTCGACCATCTCGGCATCCGCCCCGCCTTCCACGTGCTGGGCCAGAGCTGGGGCGGGATGCTGGGCGCGGAATATGCGGTGACGCGGCCGAAGGGCCTCAAGTCGCTCACCATCGCCAATTCGCCGGCTTCGATGAAGCTGTGGGTGGAAGAGGCCAACCGGCTGCGCGCCGACCTGCCCGCGGCCATCCAGGACGCGCTGAACCGGCACGAGAAGGCCGGCACCACGGGCGATCCGGAATACCAGCAGGCGACGACGGCCTTCTACGAGCGGCATGTCTGCCGCGTCGTGCCGTTCCCGCCGGAGGTCACGGAGAGCTTCGAGCAGGTGGCGCGCAATCCCACCGTCTACAATGTGATGAACGGGCCGAACGAATTCTTCGTCATCGGCACGCTGAAGAGCTGGAGCATCATCGACCGCCTGCCGGCGATCGAGGTGCCGACCCTCATCATCTCCGGGCGTTACGACGAGGCGACGCCGGCGACCGTCCAGCCCTACAAGGACGGCATCAAGGGATCCCGCTGGGAGATATTCGAGCATTCCAGCCACATGCCGCATGTGGAGGAAACGGAAAAATGCATGCAGGTCGTGGGCGAATTCCTCGACCGGCACGATCGTTGAAAAAGGGGAAAACGAAGATGAAGATGAAGAAGTTCGTTCTGGCGGCGGCAGCCGCTTCTCTGCTGGCCTGCGGGTGGCAGGCGCCCGCAAGCGCGGAATATCTCCAGGAACACCGGGGCGGCACCTTGCGCCTGCTGGCGCGTTCGGCTGCCGGCACGCTCGATCCGCACATCAATTACACGCTGCAATACTGGCAGATCTTCCAGCCGCTCTATGACGGCCTCGTCGCGTTCCGCAAGGCGGACGGCAAGGACGGCTTCAAGATCGTGGCCGACCTCGCCGAGGACATGCCCGAGGTGAGCGACGACGGCAAGACCTTCACGTTCAAGCTGCGCAAGGGCCTCAAGTTCTCCAACGGCCAGGACGTGACCGTCAAGGACGTGGTGGCCTCCTTCCAGCGCATCTTCAAGGTCAACGGCCCCACCTCGGGCACCTTCTACAACGGCATCGTCGGCGCCGACAAATGCATCGCCGAGGCCAGTAGCTGCACGCTGGAGGGCGGCGTGGTCGCCGACGAGGCGTCCGGCACCATAACGCTGCATATCGTCAAGCCGGACGCCGAGTTCATCGACAAGCTGGCCATGCCGCATGCCGTGATCCTGCCGGCGGATACGCCGACGGAGGACGTGGGCTCCAATCCCATCCCGGGCACCGGGGCCTACGCCATCTCGGCCTACGATCCGAACAAGGGCATGACGATGGTGCGCAACCCGCATTTCAAGCAGTGGAGCGAGGAAGCGCAGCCCGACGGCTACCCGGACGTCGTGCAGTATGATTTCGGCCTCACGGAAGAAGCCGCCGTGACCGCCATCCAGAAGGGCGAGGCGGACTGGATGTACGACCAGCCGCCGACCGACCGACTGGTGGAACTCGGCACCAAATACATGGACCAGGTGCACATCTCGCCGCTGACGGCCTGGTGGTACGCGCCGCTCAACACGCGGCTGGCGCCGTTCGACAACGAGAAGGCGCGGCAGGCCGTGGCCTATGCGGTCGACCGCAACACGCTGGTCAACCTGTTCGGCGGCAAGGTTCTCGCCTCGCCGGTCTGCCAGGTCCTGCCGCCGGACTTCCCCGGCCATGTGGACTATTGCCCGTTCACCAAGGATCCCGGCGCCAAATGGTCCGCCCCCGATCTCGACAAGGCCAAGCAGCTGGTCGAGGAATCCGGGACCAAGGGCCAGAAGGTGACGGTGATCGTCGAGGACACGGCCGTGTCGCGCGCGATCGGCGTCTACCTGCAGAGCGTGCTGACCTCCATCGGCTTCGAGGCCGACGTGAAGCCGATCTCGCCGAACCTCCAGTTCACCTACATCCAGAACACCAACAACAAGGTGCAGATGTCGGTGAGCCAGTGGTATCAGGACTATCCGGCCGCCTCGAACTTCCTCAACATCCTGTTCGGCTGCGACAGCTTCCGCGAGGGATCGGACGCCTCGGTCAACATCTCCGGCTTCTGCGACAAGGACATCGACGCCAAGATGAAGCAGGCGATGGATCTCGGCGTGACGGACCAGGAAGCGGCGAACAAGCTGTGGGCCGAGGTGGACAAGGAAGTGACCGACAAGGCGCCGGCCGTGGCGCTGTTCACGCCGAAGCATGTCGACTTCGTCAGCAAGCGGGTCGGCAACTTCAAGTTCAACGCCCAGTTCTACTGGATCGTCACCCAGGCCTGGGTGCAGTGACGGCAAGCTGACGGATCGCTTCCGTGCCGGGTGACGCCGCAGCCATACCGCGCAGGACGCGGGGGCCATGGGCCCTCGCCTTCGCGAAGCTGACGAGGAACAGGGCCGCCATGGCGGCCCTGCTGGTGTTCCTGCTGATCGTGGCCGCCTGCATCAGCGCGCCGCTCTATGCGCGCTGGGCCGGCGTCGATCCGTTCACGTCGACGCTCGACGCGGTGCTCCATATCGACGGGCAGGACGTGCCCGTCATGGAGCAGTCCACGGAGGGGCTGGGGCTCGGCTACACGCCGCTCGGTCCCACCTGGAGGCTCGGCAACTACTTCCTCGGCGCCGACAACCAGGGCCGGGACGTGATGGCCCGCCTGCTCTATGGCGGGCTCAACTCGCTTTTCATCTCCGCAGCCGCGACGATCCTGACGCTGCTGCTCGGGACGGCGACCGGGCTGATCGCCGGCTATTTCGGCGGCATCACCGACACTGTGCTGTCGCGCCTTCTCGACATATTGTGGGCCTTTCCGATCTACCTGCTGGCGATCTCGCTTTCGATCGTCACCATCGCGCAGGGCCTCTCCATCGGGCCGATCACGATCGAGTCCGGCAGCCTGTGGCTGCCGATCATCATCATCGGCATCGTCTACGTGCCCTATGTGGCGCGGCCCATCCGGGGGCAGGTGCTGTCGCTGCGCAACAGCGAGTTCGTGCTGGCCGCCATCAATCTCGGCGTGCCGGGGCCGCGCATCCTGTGGCGCGACATCCTGCCCAACATCACCACCACGCTGATCGTCTTCGTGCCGCTGATGATCGCGCTGAACATGCTGACGGAATCGGCGCTGTCGTTCCTGTCCATCGGCGTGCAGCCGCCCGGCGCGAGCTGGGGCACCATCATCCAGGACGGGCAGGCGCTGCTCTACACGCGCCCGCTGGTGGCCGTGGCGCCCGGCATCGCCATCGCCATCTCGGTGATGGCGCTCAACGTCTTCGGCGACGGCCTGCGCGACGCGCTCGACCCGCGCTCCAAGGTCCAGCTGGGGCGCGACTGATGATCTATCCGATCCTGCGGCGCCTCGGCCAGATGCTGTTCGTGATGTTCGGCATCTCGGTGATCGTGTTCCTGATCTTCTTCGCCACGCCCGGCGCCGATCCGGCCGCGCGCATCGCCGGGCGCAACGCCTCGCCCGAGGTGCTGGAGGCGGTGCGCCATTCCTTCGGCTTCGACCGGCCGCTCTATGTCCAGTATGCGCTGATGATGAAGAAGATCTTCATCACCGGCGACCTCACCTCCTTCGTCAACCGCGGCTGGAAGGTGGTGCCGGCGGTGCTGGATTCCATCCCGGTCACGCTTTCGCTGGTGACGGGGGCGGCGGTGCTGTGGGTGGTGTTTTCCATCATCATCGGCATCGCGGCCGCGGCCACCCGCGACAGCTGGCTGGACAAGCTCCTGATGGCGCTCGGCCTGCTCGGCATCTCCATGCCGGTCTACTGGCTGGGCGAGGTGATGAACCTGTTCAGCCAGAGCCGCTACCACGACACGTGGCTGTTCTCCTGGGTGCCGCCGCTCGGCTACAAGAACTTCTCCGACGACCCGAAGGGCTGGTTCCTGACGCTGGTGATCCCCTGGATCACGCTCGCCGTCCTTTATATCGGCATATACGGCCGGGTGCTGCGGGCGGCGATCCTCGAGTCCATGCAGGAGGACTATATCCGCACCGCCCGCGCCAAGGGGCTTTCGGAGACGCGCATCCTGCTGCGCCACGCGCTGCGCACCTCGCTCATCTCCTTCGTCACGCTGTTCGGCCTGGATTTCGGCGCGCTGGTGGGCGGTTCGGCCCTGCTGACCGAAGTCGTCTTCGGCCTGCAAGGCATCGGCAAGCTGACCTACGACGCGCTCCAGAGCCTCGACCTGCCGATGATCATGGCGACCGTCATGTACGCCTCGATGTTCGTGGTGATCGCCAACGCGCTGGTCGACTTCGTCTACATTCTTCTCGATCCGCGCGTGAAGACGTCATGATGCTTTCCGTGCGCGACCTGAGGGTGTCCTTCCGCACCGACGACGGCCTGGTGCGGGCCATCGACGGTGTTTCCTTCGATCTCGAAGGGGGAGAAATTCTCGGCGTGGTCGGCGAGTCCGGCTCGGGCAAGACCGTGTCGCTCCTGGCGGTCATGGGTCTCATCACCGATCCGAACGCGGTGATCGAGGGCTCGATCCGCTACAAGGGGCGTGAACTCGTGGGCCTGCCGGCACGCGAGCTGCGGCGGCTGCGCGGCAGCGAGATCGCCATGATCTTCCAGGACCCGATGACCGCGCTGACGCCGGTCTACACCATCGGCTGGCAGATCGCCGAGCAGATCCGGGCGCATCGCAAGATCGGCAAAGCGGCCGCGCTGGAGCGCGTCGAGGAACTCCTGGCGGAAGTCAATTTCCCCAACCCGCGCGAGGCCATGTCGCGCTATCCGCACCAGCTCTCGGGCGGCATGCGCCAGCGCGCGGTGATCGCCATGGCGCTGTCCTGCAACCCGGCGCTGCTGGTGGCCGACGAACCGACGACCGCGCTCGACGTGACCGTGCAGGCGGGCATTCTCGACCTCGTGCGCAAGCTGAGGGCGACGCACAATTCGGCGGTGGTGTTCATCACCCACGACATGGGCGTGGTTTCCGAACTCGCCGACCGGGTGATGGTGATGTATGCCGGCCGCATCGTCGAGCGCGGCAGCAGGGCGGAGCTCTTCAGCGATCCGCTGCATCCCTATACGCGGGCGCTGCTCGGCTCCATCCCGCCGCTTTCGGGCGAGAAGCCGCGCCGCCTGCCGGCCATTCCCGGCTCGCCGCCCTCGCTGCTCCGGCTGCCCCCCGGCTGCGCCTTCGCGCCGCGCTGCCCCGTGCGCTACGAACCCTGCGACGCGGCCAGGCCGGCCCTGCCCGGCGGCAACCACGCCGCCGCCTGCTTCCGGGTGGCCCAGGCATGAGCGACGAGATGGAGCCGGACCAGACGATCCTGGAGACGCGCGGACTGGGCAAGCGCTTTTCCATCGGCACGCGCTTCTCCAAGGAGGGACGCCGGGTGGTGCACGCCGTCGACAACGTCTCGCTGGCGGTGCGGCGCGGCGAGACGCTGGGGCTGGTGGGGGAGTCCGGCTGCGGCAAGTCGACCCTGGCGCGCTGCCTGGTCAGGCTTTACGACATCACCGACGGCCGTCTCCTGTTCGACGGCAACGACATCACCTCGCAATCACTGGCCGAGCTCAGGCCGCTGCGCAGACGTCTCCAGATGGTGTTCCAGGACCCGTCCGCGTCGCTCAACCCGCGCCGCCGCGCCGGCGACCTGGTCGCCGAGCCGCTGCGCGTCCACACCAGGCTCGGCGCCGCCGGCATACGCGGCCGCGTCGCCGAGCTGTTCGAGCTGGTCGGACTCCTGCCGGATCACGTCGTGCGCTATCCGCACGAGTTCTCCGGCGGCCAGCGGCAGCGCGTCGGCATCGCCCGCGCCATCGCGCTCAACCCGGATCTGGTGGTGCTGGACGAGCCGGTTTCGGCGCTCGACGTCTCGGTGCAGGCGCAGATCGTCAATCTGCTCGCCGATCTTCAGGAGAAGCTGAAGCTGACCTACGTCTTCATCGCCCACGATCTGTCGGTCGTGCGGCAGGTCTCGAACCGCATCGCGGTGATGTATCTCGGCTCCATCGTGGAGGAAGGCCCCTCGGAGGAGGTGTTCTCCGCGCCGGCGCACCCCTACAGCCAGGCGCTGATCTCCGCCGTGCCGCTGGTGGAGACGACGCCCGGCGGACGGCGCAAGCGCATCATCCTGACGGGCGACGTGCCGAGCCCGCTCGACCCGCCCGCCGGCTGCCGCTTTCATCCCCGCTGTCCGGTCGCGCAGGCGCGCTGCCGCGTGGAACGGCCCGCACTCATCGAACACCGGGCCGGCCGCAAGGTCGCCTGCCATTTTCCGGTGGCCGACGGTTCCGCCCGCCCCTGAACCAGCAACAGCGGCGAAGGCCGATCAGCCCCCGCGCCGGCAGTTCACCCGGTCCGGCCGACCCGGCAGGCCCAGGCGCGCGTCGTTGCGGGCCCGTTCGGCCACGACCTTCCCGCGCGATATGACGAACAGGCGGTCGGGCCGCAGCCGCAGCGCCTCGGTCGGATCGCCGGCGTCCAGCACGACGAGCGAGGCCTTGTCCCCCACCTTCAGCCCATAGCCTTCCAGCCCGAGGATCCTGGCGTTCTCCTCCGTCACCATGCGGAAGCAGCGCTCCATCTCCTGCGGATGGGTCATCTGGGCGACATGCAGGCCCATGAAGGCAACGTCCAGCATGCAGGCGCGACCCAGCGAATACCAGGGGTCCATGACGCAGTCCTGTCCCCAGCCCACGGTGATGCCCTGCGCCTGCATCTCCCTGACGCGCGTCAGGCCGCGCCGCTTGGGGAAGGTGTCGTGCCGGCCCTGAAGGGTGATGTTGATGAGCGCGTTGGAGATCGCCGTCATCCCCGATTCCGCCATCAACGGCAGCAGCTTGGAGACATAGTAGTTGTCCATCGAATGCATCGAGGTCAGGTGGCTTCCCGCCGCGCGGCCGCCGAGGCCGTGCCGCGTCACCTCCGCGGCAAGCGTCTCGACATGGCGGCTCATCGGGTCGTCGGTCTCGTCGCAATGGATGTCGAGCATCAGCCCGCGCTCGGCCGCGATGCGGGCCACGTCGCGCACGCTCTCGGCGCCGTCCGCCATGGTGCGCTCGAAATGCGGAATGCCGCCGACGACGTCGCAGCCCATGTCGAGCGCGCGGATCAGATTCTCGCGGCCGGTCCGGGTGCGATAGAGCCCGTCCTGGGGAAAGGCCACGAGCTGGAGATCGATATAGGGCGCCACCTGCCTTCGCACCTCCAGCATCGCCTCGACGCCGCGCAGGTGGTCGGGCGACGTGTCGACATGGCTGCGGATGGCGAGCAGCCCCATCGAGACCGCCCAGTCGCAGTAGCGCAACGCACGCTCGACCATCTCGTCGACCGCGGCGATCTCGCGCAGTTCGCCCCAGAGCGCGATCCCTTCCAGCAAGGTGCCGGAGGCGTTCACGCGCGGCAGTCCATAGGACAGGGTCGCATCCATATGGAAATGCGGGTCCACGAAAGGCGGCGTGACCAGATCACCGGAGGCGTCGATCACCCGCCCGGCCTGCTCCATCACAGACGGCTCGATCCGGCCCACTTCCGCGATGCGGTCCCCGCGGATGCCTATATCCGCGACTTTTCCATCGGGCAGCCTGCCCCGTTTCACGACAAGATCGAACATAACGATGTCTCCCGATGGCCATGCAGTGGCAGGTATCGGCGGATGCAACCCATCTGCGCGGCGAAATGCAATCTCGGGCGCGACGTTTTTCACGCCTTATCGACGTCGCACCGCGCATCGGGGCCTGAAACCCGGGCGCGATCTCCCGCATGGCGGCGGCGGATGCGCCAATTCGCCGGCTGTCTTCAAATGCCCATCGAACCGGGAAGCGTGCCGGCGGCAGCCCGCGTCATACTTCCCGGCCGGCGAGAAAGCCTTCATAGACCGCTTCCTCGGCGGTGCGCGGAGAAAGACAATCGCCGGCGAGATGGACCGGAACGCCGATGCCGGCCAGCGCCGCCTCGAGACCGGTCTCGGGCACGGGCACGCCGGCAAGCACGACCGTATCGACGCCTTCGCACAGGATGGGCGCGCCGGTCACCACATGCGACAGATAGGCCGTTCCGCCATCCACCCCGAACAGCCGCGCATACGGAATGACCTCCACGCCCAGCCCGTGCAGGATGCCGGCCCAATGATCGCGCAGATACATCTGCAGGTTCTGGCCGGCATGGGTGCCGTTCACCGCCAGCCGCACGCGGTGGCCGTTGCGCACCAGATGCTCGGCCATGCCCATGCCCACCCAGTCGCAGCGCCAGTCGGCGACCAGCGCGTCGTTTCCCGGATTGGCACTGCCCGACAAGATGTCGACGGCATGCACCACATGCCCGCCTTCGGACATTTCGAGGGCCGGCGGTCCCGGCCGGGCGCCCGTGGCGAGAACGATCGCGTCGGGGGCAAGTGCTGCGACGTCCTCGCGCGTCATCGGGCTGTTGCGGCGGATTTCGATGCCGGGCCGATCAAGCTCATGCTCCAGGTTGGTGATCAGCCCGCCGAATTCGGCACGGCCCGGCAGGGCCTGGGCCGCGAGCGCCTGGCCGCCCAGCCGGGCGGCCGCCTCGCACAAGGTTACGCGATATCCGCGCCCGGCGGCGGTGACGGCGGCCTTCATGCCCGCCGGCCCGCCGCCGACGACCACCACATGGCCCCCCCGCGGCGCCGGCGAAGGCGCCTCGAACCTCCGTTCACGGCCGGTCTGCGGGGTCTGGATGCACGAGATCGGATTGCCCGCATGGAAATGGCCGATGCAGGCCTGGTTGCAGCCGATGCAGGCGCGGATGTCGTCCAGGCGCCCTTCCCTCGCCTTGTTCGGCATCTCCGGGTCGGAAATCATCGCCCGCGTCATGCCGCAAAGATCGGCAAGGCCGTCGGCGAGCAGCCGCTCGGCGATCTGCGGCTGGTTGATGCGGCCGGCAACGAGCACCGGCGCGCCGATCGCCGCGCGCAGGGTGCCGGCCTGCGGCGCGATATAGCCGGTCGCCACCTGCATGGGCGGAACGACGTGGATCGAGCCGCCGAGCCCGGCCATCGAGCCCATGGTGACGTTGACGTAGTCGATCGCGCCGAGCCGGACGAGATCGGAGCAGATCCGCGTCATCTCGGCCGGCTGCAATCCGTCGGCCTCCACCTCGTCGATCGAAATCCTCACGCCGATGACGATCTCGTCGCCGGCCGCTGCGCGGGCCCGGCGCAGCGAGTCCAAAAGGAAGCGCAAGCGGCCGTCATGATCGCCTCCCCAGGCATCGGTTCGCAGGTTCACCCTCGGGTTCAGGAACTGGGCGAAAAGCAGCCCATGGCTCGCCAGAAGCTCGACGCCGTCGAAACCGGCCTGCGCATAGCGGCGCGCGGCCTCGCCTGCCGCCTCGACGAGTTCCAGCACCATGTCTTCCGGCATGGCCCGCGGCATCGTGTGGAACCGATTGTCGGCGACCGCCGACGGCGCATAGGCGACGTCGCGCAGGCCGTTGCGCATCCGGCGCGACACCCGGCCGGAATGCGAGAGCTGGCCGAAGATGGAGGCGCCTTCCCGATGAACGGCGTCGGCGAGCCGGGCGAAAGCCGGGATCGCATCGTCGGTATCGATATGCAGGTCCGGCGCGTCGGCGAAGGATGTCTCGTGAAAGCGCGCGGATTCGACGATGATCAGGCCCGCGCCGCCACGCGCCCTTGCCTGGTGGTATGCGATCATGTCGGCGCCGGGCCGGTGACCCTGCGCGAGATAGGTCTGATGGCCGGTCGACGCTATGCGGTTGCGCAGCAGCCTGCCCCGCAGCGCGAGAGGGGAAAAAAGCCGCGGCGTCGCGTTCACGGCGGCTGCCCGACGGCGCCCGCATTGCGCCGCTCGCGCCAGGCGATCGCCTCCTTCAGACCAAGCTCGCGGCGAATCCTGTTGAACTCCGTCCGCTCCGGGCCGCCGGCCGCTTCGACGTTGATGTCGATCTCCAGCGCATGCAGCAGGGACTGCCTCATTCCCATCGCCTCGTAGGTGCGGTTGACCGCCGCCTTGGTCAGGCGGACCGCGTCCGCGCCGCCGGCGGCGATCGAGCGCGCCAGCCCGAACGCCTCCTGGCGCAGCCGGTCGGGCTCGACGACACGGTTGACGAGACCGAACGCGCAGGCACGGTCGGCGTCCAGGTCGTCGATGCCGGCCAGAAGCAGCTCCTTGGCCTGCTTCGGCCCGGTCATCCAGGGGAGAAGCAGCGCGACGATGCCGGAGCCGAAACGCACTTCCGGCTCGCCCATCCTGGCGCCGCGCGCGGCAATGGACACGTCGCATGCCAGCGCGAGCTCGAACGCTCCTCCGATGCAGGCGCCGTGGATGGCGGCGATCGTCGGCTTCGGGCTGTCCCAGAAGCGCATGATGACGCCGAAGTCGGCCTCGAGGATGCGCCGCCACTGTTGCGGCGTGGTCTCGCCGCGCGCGGCCGATTCCTTGAGGTCGAACCCGGCGGAAAAAGCCCGCCCCTCGCCCGAGACGACGATGGCGCGCACGGCCGCGTCGGCCTCCAGCAGGTCCATCGCGCGATGCAGTTCGGCGATCATCGCGGAATTGATCGCATTGAGGACTTCCGGGCGATCGAGGCGGAGGTCGGCTATGCCGCCGGCCACCTCCACCTTGATCGTATCGAATGTCAGCGCGTTCGCCATCTTACGGACCTTGCCGGCCGGTTTCCGATTTCTCCAGAGAGGACGGGCCGGACAGCCGGCCCGTCCCAGGGCTCATGACAGCATGAATTTCTGCCATTCCTCTTCCCATTTGCTCCAGTACTTCGCGACCTCCTCGTCGTTGAAGATCACCTCGACCTTGGTGTTGTCGGGATGGGTGACCATGAACTTCGCCTGCTCGGGCGACGCCGTCGCGGCGGCGGTTCCGAGCACCGGGCCGTAAGTCCCGATCGGAACGAGGCGCTCCTGGGCCTCCTGGGTGATCGCGTAACCGATCACCTGCATGGCCAGCTCGCGGTAGGGCGTGCCCTTCGGCACGACGAAGGCGTTGCCCCAGGCGATCGCGTCCCTGAACGTCATCGAGACCGGGCTCCCCTCGCGCATGGCGTCGTTGATACGGCCGCTCCATGCCAGGGCCATCGTGACCTCCCCGGTCGAGAGCAGCTGCGGGGCCTGCGCGCCCGACGTCCACCAGACGGTGATGTTCGGCTTCAGTTCGGCGATCTTGGCCATCGCCATCTTCACCTTCTCGTCCGTCGCCGGATAGATTTCGTTGGCGGCGACGCCGGCCGCCCGGAGCGCCGCCTCGTAATTGTAGTAGAGCCGGCCATAGAGGCTGCGCGCGCCCGGGAAATCCTTGACGTTCCAGAAGTCCGCCCACCCCTGCGGCTCCTTACCCTCGGGAAAGGCCTGCGTGTTGAAAGCCAGGACCGAAGCGCCGGTGCTCGTATAGACGCCGTACTCCGTCTTCCAGTACGGCTCCAGATGATCGGCCTTGACGATCGAGTAGTCGATCGGTTCGAGCACGCCCGCGTCGCGGCCCTGGTAGATGAACTGGCCGCCGACATCGACAAGATCCCACTCGACCGCCTTCGCCTCGACCATCGCCTTCACCTTCGCATAGCTGATCGGCGATACGTTCAGTATCTCGACCGCGTTCGCTTCCGAGAACGGGTCCATGAAAGCCTTCTTCTCGGTCTCCGAGAGCGACCCGCCCCACGAGCAGAACGTGAACGGCCGGTTCTGCGCGCCAGCGGATCGAACGAGGCCGCCGGGCGCCACACCCAGAATGCCGAGCGCTGCGGCCGATTTCAGGACGTTACGACGATGTATCATGGACGTTCCTCCCACTTCGGGTTGAGTCACGACGGCTTCTTCTCCGGAAGCAGACGTGCTTTGGCCGGATCCCAGGTGATCCGGATTCGGGCCCCCACCTCATGCGGCGGGGCGTTCATCCTGCGCATCCAGACCGTCTGGCCGGTGCTCATCCGCAGGCGCGTCGCAACGAGTTCTCCGAGGTAGACCGTTTCCTCGACGACGGCTTCCAGGCCGGGCTCGCCGTCGGCGGCCGGACGGACCGCCTCCGGCCGGGCGAGCAGCAGGGCGGGGCCGGGACCGGGAAGGTCATCGCCCTGCGACTGCGACCGGAGGGCTTCCGGGCCGTCCACCGTGAAGCTCGCCCGATCGTCTCGAACCTCGTCGATATGCACCGGAAGCAGGTTCGACTCGCCGAGGAAGCTCGCGCTATAGGCATTGCGCGGCCGGTCGTAGAGCTCATGCGGCGTCCCGATCTGCTCGATGCGGCCGTCGCGCATGATCGCGACGCGGTCGGACATGACCAGCGCCTCCTCCTGGTCGTGCGTGACGTAGATGGTCGTGCGCGGCTTTTCGTTGTGCAGCCTGCGTATTTCGAGTTGCACATGCTTGCGCAACTGCCGGTCGAGGGCACCCAGCGGCTCGTCCATCAGGAGCAGGTCCGGCTCGATGACCATCGCCCGGGCCAGGGCGACGCGCTGCTGCTGGCCGCCGGACAGCTGGTTGATCGCGCGTGCGCCGAAGTCGCCGAGCTGGACCAGGCCCAGAGCCGTGTCGACGCGCGCGCGCAGCTCCGCATCCGCAACGCGCCGCACCCGCAGCCCATAGGCGACGTTCTCGAATACGTCGAGATGGGGAAACAGCGCATAGTTCTGGAACACCATTCCGACATTGCGGGCACGCGGCGGCAAGGCCGTCACGTCCCTGGAGCCGATGACCACCTGCCCGCCGTCCGGGTCGAGGAAGCCGGCCGCGATGTTGAGGAGCGTCGTCTTGCCCGATCCGCTCGGACCGAGCAGCGTCAGGAACTCGCCGGGCTCGATCTCCAGGTCGAGCGGGCGCAGCGCCCTGACGGCCCCGTAGCTCTTGCTCACCTGCCGGAAGGAGACGCCGTGCATGCCTGCGCTCATCGTCATGCGTCCTCCGCCGCGGCCGTTGCCGCGTTCCGCGCCGCGGCCCGGCGCGCGAGCACGAAGAGCACCATCGTCAGGGCCAGGATGACCGTCGAGGCGACAGCGGCGACGGGCGTGAACTCGAACCGGATCTGCTCCCAAAGCTTCACCGGCAGGGTCTTGGCGCCGTAGCCGGCGATGAAGATCGAGATGACCACCTCGTCGAAAGACGTCACGAAAGCGAAGGTGGCGCCGCCGGCGAGGCCGGGCAGGATCGCCGGAAACGTCACCGTGCGGAACACCCGCCACGGCCCGGCGCCGAGCCCTTCGGCCGCGCGAACCAGGTTGGGGTCGAGGCGCTTCAGGGAAACGCCGACATTGAGCACCACGAAGGGAAGGCACAGCAGGGCGTGGCTGAGCGCGAGCCCGGCGGCCGTGCCGTAGAGGCCGATCGTCCGGGTCACGTAATAGAGCGATATGCTGATCATGATGACCGGCACGATCAGCGGTGAAAGCACGAGCCCGACCGCCAGGGACCTCGTCGCCGGCGGGAGCCGCTCGATGCCGAGCGCGGCGCTGGTGCCGATCGCCACCGAGAACACGGTCGCGAGCACCGCCACCTCGACGCTGTTGGCAAGCGCCGAGATCCAGCTCGGGTCGTGGAAAAACTGGCCGTACCATCTGAAGCTGTAGACCGCGGGAGGGATCTTGATGAACGAGGCGTCGTTCATCGAGGCCGGCACGACGGCGAAGATGGGCATGACCAGAAACGCCAGCACCAGGCCGCCCGCGACCTCGCCGAGAACCGGGCGCCCCTGGCTGCGGCGGCTCATTTCATCACCATCACGGAGCCGATGGCGACGAAGCGGGAGGTCAAGAGCAGCACCGCCAGCACCATGAGGAGAAGGATGAACGAAGCGGCGGCGGCCATCGGCCACACCAGGCGTTCGTTCACGAAGCTGTCGATCAGCATGGCGGCGGTAAGGTTCTGCGGTCCGCCGAGAAGCGCCGGCGTAATGAAGAAGCCGAGGGCGAGCAGGAAGACGAACGCAGCACCGGCCATCACGCCGGGCATGGTAAGCGGCAGGAAGACGCGCAGGAAGGTGGTGCGCGACGACGCGCCGAGACCGTCGCTGGCAAGCAGCAGCCGGCGGTCGACCTTCAGCATCGAGGCATAGATCGGCAGGATCGCATAGGGCAGCAGCACATGCACCATGCCGACATGGACGCTGAACTGGTTGAACAGCAGCCGCAGCGGCTGGTGCGTCGCGCCGACCGCCATGAGCAGATTGTTGACCGGCCCGTTCCGCTCCAGCAGCAGCATCCAGCTGAACGTGCGGACGAGGATGCTGATCCAGAACGGAAGCAAGACGCAGTAGAGCGCGACGCTGAACCAGAAGCCGCGGACCCGCGTCAAAAGCCAGGCGGCCGGGTAGGCCAGCAACGTGCATATGACCGTGACGACGACCGCCAGCAGCAGCGTGTTGACGAAGACGCTCCGGAACACCTCGCTTTCGGCGAGCGCCCGATAGGCCGCCGTCGGGCCTTCCGGCGAACTCAGGCTCAGGACAAGGAGCTGACCGAGCGGCCACAGGAACCACCCGGCGAGAAACAATGTGGCGGGCAGCAGCAACGCGGCCGTCATGACCGCCCGCGCGGCGCGCTGGCTGCGCGCGGCGGCCGGCGGCGGGGATGCCGTTCCCGCCAGGATCATATCGCCGTCTCCGTATAGACTCCCATGCCGCGCTTCCTGATCTGGCTGCCGACGACGACGCGCTGGATCTCCGAGGTGCCTTCCCAGATGCGGTCGACGCGGATGTCGCGATAAAGCCGCTCGACCGGATTCTCACGCATATAGCCCCGACCGCCGAATATCTGCACGGCCTTGTCGACAATGCGGCCGGCGGCCTCGGAGCAGTAGAGCTTGAGGGCGCTCGCCCGCGCATGGATCGTCTTGCGGTCGGCGCCGGAATCGATCTCCCATGCGACGCGGTAAAGCATCGACTTGGCCGCGAACAGCTCGACCGCCATGTCGGCCAGCATGAACTCGATCGACTGGAAATCGCGGATCGGCCGGTCGAAGGCATGCCGGTTCGCGGCGTAGTCATTGGCGAGTTCGGCCGCGCGCGTCGCCGCGCCGACCGCATGCGAGGCAATTTGAAGGCGCGCCTCGACGAACCAGTCCTTGGTCATCTCGAAGCCCTGGCCGACCTCGCCGAGCATCCGATTCGCAGGGACGGGCGCGTCGTCGAAGCGCAGCTCGGCGTGGTCGAACGCGAAATTGTGCATGAAGGCCGGCGAGCGCCGGTGCGTCATGCCGGCTGCCGGCTTGTCGACCAGGAACAGCGTCGGCTTGTCCGGATCGCCGTCGACATGGGCATGGACGATGATGAAATCGGATGCGTTGTAGGAGGTGACGAACCATTTGTCGCCGGTGAGATACCACACGCCGTCGCGCTGCCGGGCGGCGGTCTGCACGCGACGCGGGTCCGAACCGGCGTCCGGCTCGGAGATCGCGAACGCGCCGCGCCGCTCGCCGTGGATCGAGGGCAGCAGGTATGTCTCGATCTGCTCCGGCGTTCCTGACTTCAGGCTGACGGGCGGACGCCAGACGCAGCTCCACAGGCCGTTGGTGACCCTGCCCAGCTGCTCCTCAATCACGGTCTGCTCGACCATGGTCAGGCCCATGCCGCCATGCTCGCGGCCATGGTTGATGCCGGCCAGTCCCCAGTCCCGCACCGCCTGGCGCACGCCGGCGCGAAGCTCCATCGGCAGTTCGCCGTGCCGGTCGGTCGCCTCCTCCAGCGGGACGAGCACCTCGTCGGCAAATGCCCTGCCAAGCCTGGCAAGCTCGCGTTCGCGAGGGCTGAAGTCGAAGTTCACCGGGGCTTCTCCATGGATTGCGTGCGGGGCGGGACATGGCGCGGCACCAGCAGGGCATCCACCGCCACGCATCCCTGCGGGCCGGCAAGCAGCGGATTGACGTCCATCTCCCCGATGAGATCGCCGAGATCGGAGGCAAGCAGGCAGAAGCGGGAAAAGGCGTCCGCGAGCGCCGCCCGGTCTGCGGGAGGCACCCCTCGCCCTCCGTCGAGCAGCCGGCTGACGCGCAGCTCCGATATCATCGCCGAGGCGTCCTCCAGCGACACGGGCGCAAGCGCCACGGCCCGGTCGTTCAAAACCTCGATCCAGATGCCGCCGGCCGCGACCATGACGAACGGACCGAACTGCGGATCGCGCGCGATGCCGAACGCGAATTCGATTCCCTTGGGCGCCATTGCGGCGACGATCACGCGCCGGCCAAGCCGCCGCGACATGTCCTCGTAGGCGGCACGCAGGGCCGCCTCGTCGGCTATCGCGAGCCTGACGCCGTCCGCATCGGACTTGTGCGCCATTCCATTTGCCGTCTTCAGCGCGACGGCAAAGCCTATCTCCCTTGCGCCGGCCAGGGCCTCATCGAGGCTTTGCGCCACCGTCATCCGGGGTGTGGCGATGCCGTAGTCGGCCAAAAGCGCGAGCGCCTCCGTCTCGTCCAGCCCGGGACCTGCCGCCAGCCGCGCGCGCCAGCGCCGCAGGACGTCCGGCGCGACGCGGCCGGGAAAGGCGATCGTGCGCGCGCGCCGGTCGCGCCGCGCGAACAGCGCCCGGATGGCCCGCAGCCCCTCCTCGGTGCCGTCGATGACCGGCACGCCGGCCTCCGTCACCGCCAAGGCCAGGGCGCGGTGGTTCACCGACGCGTAATTGGTGACGACGGCGACCGGCTTGGCCGTCTTGGCCGCCGAGCGCACGACGGCGTTGGTGAAGCCGGTGGCGATGTAGGAACCGGTGCGGATGTCTTCGAACAGCACGCCCGCCGCGCTGGCCGGATCCTCGAGCATCGCGTCCAGGCAGGCTTCCACATGGACCTCGAAATCGCGGCCCGACCCCCAGACGTCGAGCGGATTGTCCGGCTGAAGGCCGCTGTCGAGATGATCGCGCAGTTTCGCGACGGTCGCGTCGCCGATGGAAGCGAAGGGCACGCCCTCGCGCTGGGCGAGATCCCCGACAATCACGCGCTCGCAGCCGGAATCGTGCAGCACCACCAGCCCGCCCGCGGGCGCGGGTGGCACCGTCGAGAGAAGCAGGAGGTTGGCGGCGAGCTGATCGAGCGTCTCGACCCCAATGACGCCATGGCTGCGGAAAATCGCCTCGTAGACCGCGGCGTCGCCCGTTATGGCGCCGCTGTGGCTGGCGGCGAACCGCGCGCTCAGCGCCGTGCGCCCGACCTTCAGCGCGACGATGGGAATACCGAGCCGGTCGGCCTTCTCGAGCGCCGCAACAAACTCCTCCGGCCGCCTGGACGCTTCGAGAAACAGCCCGATCGCACGGGTTTCCGCCCGGTCGAGCAGCCAGTCCAGGTAATGTTCGCTGCCGACGGTGATCTCGCGGCCGCTCGACACGCACAGCGAGTATTTCAGCCTCTGGTCGTTGAACGCCAGCGCGCTGAACACCGAACCCGACTGCGTGATCAGCGCCGCCGCGCCGGGCCTCAGCGAGACCGACGACGGGAAGCCGCTGACGCGCAGCCCGATCCGCGGGTTGAGGATGCCCATGGTGTTCGGGCCGCAAACCGCGATCCCCGCCTCGCGGGCGATCGCCGTCAGCCGATCCAGCAGATGCGGATCGCCCGAGCCGGACATGTCGCAACCGGAGAAGATCGTCGCCGCCCGCGCGCCATGGTCGATCGCCGCGCGCAGCCCCGCCTCGGCCGCGGCGTCGGCGGTGCCGATCACGACATGATCGACACGCTCGGGCAGGCTCGCTAGGTCGGGATAGCAGGCGAGGCCATGAACCACGCTCCGCTTCGGATTGACCGGGTAGAGCCTGCCGTCATAGCCATCGGCGGCCGCCGACAGGATCATGGTGCTGCCCGGCGTATCGGGCCGCTCCGAGGCGCCGATAAACGCGATCGACCGCGGCTGAAGCAGCGGGTCGAGCCGGTGGCCCGGCGCGACGCGCACATCCCGGTCCGCGACCGTGACAGCCGCCTGCATCTGCTCCTCCCAGGCCGATTGCGGTTCGTCGTTTCGCCTTGGAGACTAGAGGGAGGAGTCCACTGCGAGAAGCCCCGGCGGAGTCAGGGGGTGCATGACATGAGTTCATGCCTATGCCATGATCGGCGGCGTCCCCGCGGAAGATAGACACCATGCATCTGCGCAAGCTGCTGCCATCGACCGGCGCCCTCTTCATGTTCGAGGCTGCGGCCCGGCATCTCAATTTCACCGCCGCCGGACGCGAATCCAACGTATCGCAATCGGCGGTCAGCCACATGATGGGCCGCCTCGAGGCGCATCTCGGCGTCAAGCTGTTCGTGCGGAACCCGAAAGGCCTGCAACTCACCGAAGAAGGCCGGCTGCTTGCCCAAGCGGTAAGCCACGGCTTTCAGAAGGTCGAGACCGTTCTGAATACATTCCAGGCGAAGAACCGGAACACCGGCATCGTGACGATCTCGGTGTCGTCGGCGTTCGCGATGTACTGGTTCATGCCGCGCTTCGACACCTTCCGCCAGCGATTCCCGGAAATAGACCTGCGGTTCCAGGTCATTCACGGCGAGCCGGTCGGACCCTTCGATGGCGTGGATCTCGGCATCCGCTACAGACCTCACCCCGGACCGTCGCATCACAACTGGAAGCTGACCGACGAGGTCGTCATCCCGGTGTGCAGCCCCGGCTATCTCGAGGCCCATGGCGGCCTGGACGAGTGCAGGGATCTTCACCGCCATACGCTGGCGAACCTGAGCGGCCTGTTGCGCGTGCCGTGGCAGAGATATCTCCGCGAAACCGGCTATCCCGACAACGCCATCGGCCAGAACCTGATCTTCTCCGACTACGCGCTCGTCATCCAGGCCGCGATCAAGGGTCAGGCCATAGCGCTCGGCTGGTGGCACGTCGTCGCGCACGAACTGAGCCAGCACGGGCTCGTGCGCGCCGGCCGCCGGCAGCTGAAGACCGGCGACGGCTATTATCTGTCCGCGCCCGCCTCCCGCCCTGTGCGCAAGCCGACAGCCATGGTCCGCGACTGGCTGATCGAGGAAATGGCGGGCATGGCGGACATTTAGCCGAAAGGCGGCCCCGATATCGGCGTCGGACCGCAGGAGCTGAAATTACGGACCGGTCATGTCGCGTTTCAAACGCTCCAGACCATCCGCCGTCCAGCCGGGCGCATCGGTCAGCGCCGCCCAGGCGTCGACGTAGTGGTCGAAGCGGTAGGTGTGGCCATGGCCTATGGGCGGGGCCACCGCGGTCATCATGTCGACAGTCAGTTGCAGGAACGTGACGATCGGGAGCCAGGGAAAGTCCGGCGAGACGTCAGGGCCGCGCGGCTGCTCCATCCATGAAGGCCGGCGCCAGAGCGCGTGAGGGTCATAGAATACGACGGCGTCGCTGGCGTATTGGAGGTAGATGATCCGAAAACTGCCCCAAGGCGCCTCGGCCCGGCCGAGATTGTCGACCTGGCCGGTGAAACGGATGGCGCTGCCGTCGCGATAGACCGGCAGCCAGGCCGGTGAGCCGGCGTTGCGGGTGCGCGTGACCTCGCGCCAGGTCGGGCTGTCGAACGGCGGACCGGCCCATAGCGCGCCGTCATAGGGGGCGCCCACCACCTGGAACAGATCATGGCTGAGGTCGGAGTTCAGCGCGCCCAGGCTCAACCCGTGCAGGTACAGGCGCGGCCGCTTTCCGGGCGGCAGGCTGCGCCAGTGTCCATAGACGGACGAGAAGACGGCGCGCGCGGTTTCCACGCCGTAGTCGGGATCCGCGAGCAGCGCGATCCAGCTGGCCAGATAGGAATATTGCACCGACACCGTCGCCACGTCGCCGCGCAGGACGAATTCGAGCGCGCGCTGGCTTTCGGGATCGATCCAGCCGGTGCCGGTGGGCGTCGCGATGACCAGCGTCGCGCGATCGAAGCCGCCGATCCTGATGAGCTCGGCCAAGGCCAGATCGGCGCGGGCCTGCGGATCCGGCGCCGAATTCAGGCCGACATAGACGCGCAGGGGCTCGAGCGCCGCTCCGCCGGTCGCCGCTTCTATCGCGGCGCGGTCCGGCCCGGCGGCGATCATCTCGCGGCCGGCCCGCCCCAGACCCTCCCAGTCGAGCAGCGAACCCGGCCCGCCGGATTTCAGGGGATCGCCGGGGCGCGGGCTGCTTTCCTCGAACAGGGCGTCATATCCGGCGTAGCTCTGGTCCAGAACCGTCATCGCCCCGCGCACGATCAGGCCGTTGGCGACGTTCCACACGATCAGGGCGGTCGCCGCGATGCCGAGCACGGCGGCCTGCGGACCCGGCAATATCCGCGCCAGCCGGCCGGAAAGAAACCGCGACATGAGCACGAGCCCGCGCGCCAGCCACAGGAGGACCAGGAAGACGGCCACGGACAGGACAAGGATGCCGAGGGGGCGCAGGTTCTCGACCGGCGGCATGCCCATCAGGGCCCGCAACCCGTTCTGCCATTCCGACGCCAGCGAAAGCGACCAGCCGGCCCCCAGCAGGCAGAGGACGCCGAGCGCCATCCAGGTCCGGCGCCGCCACCGGCCACGCGGCGCCGGGAGTTGCAACGCCCGCCAGAGCATTCCGACCGCAACGCCGAGCCCGTAGCCGGCGGCGAGGCTGATGCCGCTCAGCACCCCCTGGACCAGCGTGCCGCGGGGAACGAGGCTCGGCGTCAGCGAGGCCGCGAAGAACAGGGTGGCGAGGATCAGGCCCGAAAGGGTGGCGCGCGGCAGCCAGCGCGCGACGGCCGGCCGAGGCATCGCGGCGGATGCTCGCACATCCATCAAAGCGTCGTCTTGAAGACGCGGCCGCCCTTCATGATCAGGCGGAGCGACGTATCGGGCGCGTCGAGCCAGGCCAGATCGGCTTCGGGATCGCCGTCGACCACGAGAAGGTCGGCCAGCGCATTCTCTCGGATCACGCCGAGCCGGCCGGGATAGGGCGTGCGCTCGCCGGACAGGGCAAGCAGCGCGCCGGCGGCGCCTGTCGCCTTGTGCAGCGCCTCGAGCGGCGACATGAAGCGGGCGAACTTCGCCAGTTGCCGGCCCTGGCTGGCCGCGCCGGCCGGATTGAACAGGATGTCGGTGCCGAAGGCCAGCGGGACCTTGTGCTTCTTCGCCAGCTCGAAGGCGCGCACCGTTCCCTCGGCGACCTGCAACTGCTTGGCCTGCTGGATAGGGTCCGATTTCGGGTTGGAATCCTCGTCGGCGAGGAAGGGCTGGATCGACCACCAGGTGCCTTCGCCGGCCATGATCCGAACGGTTTCCTCGTCGGCCAGCTGCCCGTGTTCGATGGACTTCACGCCGGCCCGGATCGCCCTCTGGATGCCGCCCGGCGTATAGACATGGGCGCAGACATAGGTCCCCCAGTCCGCGGCCGCTTCCACGGCGGCGCGCATCTCGGCCTCCGTGTACTGGACGGTGTCGAGCGGATCGTAGAGAGAAGACACGCCGCCACCGGCCATGATCTTGATCTGGCTGGCGCCCTTCATCAACTGCTCGCGCGTCGCGCGCAGCACCGCATCCACGCCGTCCGCGACAAGCGCCACGCCCTGGCGCTCGACATTGTTCGGGGGCGTGTCGGGGAAGCGTGGCAACTCGCTGAGCATACGGAAATCGCCATGGCCGGCGGTTTGCGACAGCATCGCGCCGGAAGGGAATATCCGCGGCCCGGTGACCGCGCCCTTGTCGATGGCCAATTTGAGCCCGAAGGCCGGCCCGCCCACGTCGCGCACGGTGGTGAAGCCGCGCATCAGCGTGGCGCCGGCTTCGCGCCCGGCCATCAGATGGATGAAGCCGACGTCCTGCGTCAGCGCCGCCAACTGGCTGACGGCCACCAGAGTCGAATGCCAGTGAGCGTCGATCAGGCCCGGAATGACCGCGCGCCCGCCGCAGTCGATCCGCTCGGCGTCCTTCGGACCCTGGTCGATCGCCGGCAGGGCGGCGATGCGGTCCCCCTCGATGAGGATATCGACCCCCTGGCGCATCGACAGCGTCTCGCCGTCGAAAAGGCGCAGGTTGGTCAGGAGGATGGGGCGGCCCGGCGTCTGCGCCCGCACCTCGCCCGGCGCAAGACCGAACCCCGCGAACATGCCGAGGACGCCCGCCATGCCGCCCAGCATCTGCCGGCGGGAGATGTCCGCCTCAAGCCTGCGCATCGCAGCCTGGGTCTTCGGCGAGCCGCAGTGGCAGGCATCGATGGAGGTTACGTAGTCGCACCGAATTGCCGCACAGGTCAGACACATGCTGTTCCCTCCAGTCAGATGCTCTCGTCCACCGATATATTTGGCCAACGAAGTGTCAAGCGCGATCGAGAAGTCCATGTGAAGCCAACCCGTCCCATCCTCTTCTTCGGCCGGCTGCCGAAGGTCGCAGGCTGGAGATATCGGCGGCGGATTCCAAGCTCGTATCCTCACCATCGCCGCGACGTGCTGCCGGACATGAAATCTCGAGGTTTTTGCGAGAATCCGGCGAATTGCCACGGCCCGCATCGATGTTGTCAGTCCGGGTAACTTGGTCTAGGTAGCGAAGAAGCGACTGAAGGAGCGGACCGTGCTTTTTCGATTTGGCGTGAAGTATCGACACCTGATCCAGGCCGGGCGCATTCGCCGGGAACGGTCGATCTTTTCCCGCATCGGCGAAATGCCGTCGCTTCGTCGTGCTGCCGTCATTGCACTCTTCCTCTGCGGCGTGCCGGCCGCGCATGCGGCGGACGCCGCATCCGACCTGCCGGAGTCCGCGCCGGACGTCGTGAACAGCCCGAACTGGGCGTTGCAGGTGACGCCCTATATGTGGGCGGCCGGGCTCGACGGACACATTTCGCCGTTCCGACGCGGCCCGACGATCGGCGTCGAGAAGTCGTTCTCCGACGTGCTGAACGACCTCAATTTCGGCGGCTTCGTCAATGTCTGGGGACGCTACGAGCGCTTCGTCTTCTCGGGCGACGTCATGTATGTCGATACGACCGACGGCCATGCCAGCGGACCGCTGCCGGCGCTCACCATCCCCGGCGTCGGCCTGATACCGCCGGGCGGCAACATCGATGCGAAGGTCGACACGAAGCAGTTCACCGCGACATTGATGGGCGGCTACCGCGTCATCGATACGCCGCAGTTCACTCTCGACGCCCTTGGCGGCGCGCGTTTCTGGCACATCTCCAACGACGTGAAGCTTACCGGAAGCCTCGGCGGCGTGAGCGGGTCCGTCAGCTACGGAGAAAGCTTCGGCTGGGTCGATCCGCTGGTCGGCGTGCGCGCCTTCCTTCCCGTAACGGAAAAACTGTCGTTCCAGGCACAGGCCGACATCGGCGGCTTCGGCGCGGGCTCCGACCTCACCTGGTCGGCGATGGCGACCGTCAACTACGCATTTTCCGATCGTTTTTCCGCCTCCGTGGGCTACAAGGTGCTCGACGTCGACTACGATCACGACGGTCACGTCTTCGACACGCGCCTGAGCGGCCCCGTCCTCGGCATGACCTATCGGTTCTGATCAGCAACGCTCTCGCAATCTCAATTCCGGATTGGTGGTCGATGTGTCCCGTTTCACGCGCATTCTCGCTACGCTGACCGCCGCCACGGCGCTGCTGGCGGCCGAGGCCCAGGCCTGCACGCGGGTCATCTATCAAGGACCTGCCGGCCGCATCCTCACGGGCCGCACCATGGACTTCAAGGATCCGATCGTCAGCAATCTCTGGGCGTTCCCGCGCGGCATGACGCGGCACGGCGCGGCCGGGCCGCGATCCCCCGAATGGACCTCGAAATATGGCAGCCTGATCGTCTCGGGATATGAAATCTCGACCGTGGACGGCATGAACGAGGCCGGGCTCAACGCGAACCTGCTGTGGCTGGCCAATGCCGGCTATCCCGAAGACGACGGCGCAACCCCACGCATCTCGCTGGCGATCTGGGCGCAATTCTATCTGGACCAGTTCGCGACCGTGGCCGAGGCGGTCGACTATACGAACAAGAACCCGATGCAGGTGGTCAGCGGCGAGACGCCCGGCCGGCCCGGCAGCCTCACGCCGCTGCATCTTTCGCTTTCGGACGCGACGGGCGACAGCGCGATCTTCGAGTGGATCAACGGAAAGCTCCGCATCCATCACGGCCGCGAGTACCGGGTGATGACGAACGAGCCGTCCTATGACGAGCAACTGGCGATCACCAGCTACTGGAGCCAGGTCGACTGGCGCAGCTTCCTGCCCGGCACCAACCGCGCCACGGATCGCTTCGTGCGCGCCTCCTCCTACATCGATTCCGTCGTCCAGAGCGACGACCCGCGCACGGCCGCCGCCGCGGTGTTCAGCGTGATCCGGAACGCCTCGGTTCCCTATGGCATCAGCGTGCCGGATGCGCCGAACCTGTCCACGACCCGCTGGCGCATCGTGGCGGACCAGAAGAGCCGCCTCTTCTATGCCGAATCCGCAACCGCGCCGAACGTGTTCTGGGTCGATCTTTCCCGGCTGGACTTCTCGGAGGGTGCCCGGGTCAAACTGCTGGATCTCGGCGTCGACATGAACCGCGTGCTCGCGGGCGAGGTCTCCGACCAGTTCGTTCCCGCCGAAGCCTTCACGTTCCAGCCGGCAGAGTAAGGACTGGCCATCGACGGCCCGGCAACCGGCTCTCCAACCGACGAGGCCGCAATTCGGCGAGCGCCTCACAAGGGCCATGGCGGCCTGATGTTCAACCAGCCGCCCACCCACGGAAATCCTGGCGCTCCCTCAAGGCTGACACGGTGTCAATCGAGGGAATGAACACTCATACCTCCGATCGAGCACTTCCGATCGGGCACCAGGCGCTTCCTCACTCTCGATCTCGCCAAGCCGTCGCGGGGCCCGGGCAAACCTTGTCAACGGCCTGATTCCGAAGCTTCCGTTCTTTGTTCCAGAACAAAGAGAGCGCTCGACGGCGCATCTAGGCTTCGACATTGCAATTGCTAGCGGAGGGGGAGTGCGTCATGAAAAGGCTGACGCTTGCCATGTCGGTTGCGGGTGCTGCGTTCGGGGCGGCATTGATGACGGGGACGATCGCCAGGGCAGAGGTGCCCGAGCTCTCGCCGGAGCAGACCGAACACGCCAAGAATATCTATTTCCAGCGTTGCGCCGGTTGCCACGGCGTGTTGCGCAAGGGCGCGACCGGCAAGCCGCTGACCACGGATATCACGCGCGAACACGGCTTCGAATATCTGCGCGATTTCATCACCTACGGTTCGCCGGCCGGCATGCCCAACTGGGGCACCTCGGGCGAACTGACCGAGGAAGAGATCGAGCTGATGGCGAAATACCTGATGCTCGAGCCGCCGGCGCCGCCCGAATGGGGCATGCCCGAAATGCGGGCCTCATGGCAGGTTGTCGTCAAGCCGGAGGACCGGCCGACGCGGAAGATGAACGACATCGACCTCGAAAACCTGATGTCGGTGACGCTGCGCGACTCCGGCCAGATCGCGCTGATCGACGGCGGCACCTATGAGATCAGGGCGGTGATCGACACCGGCTATGCCGTCCATATCAGCCGCATCTCGGCCTCGGGACGCTACCTGTTCGTCATCGGCCGCGACGGCCTGGTCAACATGATCGACCTGTGGATGGAGACGCCTGCCAACGTCGCCCAGATCAAGATCGGCATCGAGGCGCGCTCGGTCGAGACCTCGAAATTCGCAGGCTATGAAGACAAGTACGCCATCGCCGGCGGCTACTGGCCGCCGCAATACGTCATCATGGACGGCGAGACGCTGGAGCCGCTGAAGATCGTTTCCACCCGCGGCAACGTCTATGACGAACAGGTCTATCACCCCGAGCCGCGCGTCGCCTCGATCGTGTCGTCGCACAACCACCCCGAGTTCATCGTCAACGTCAAGGAGACGGGCAAGATCCTGTTCGTCGACTACACCGACCTGAAGAACCTGAAGACGGTCGAGGTCGAGGCGGAGCGGTTCCTGCACGACGGCGGATTCGACAGCACCAAGCGCTACTTCCTGGTCGCGGCCAACCAGCGCGGCAAGATCGCCGTGGTCGACACCAAGGAAGACAAGCTGACGACGCTGATCGAGACCGGCGGCCAGATCCCGCACCCGGGACGCGGCGCGAACTTCATCCATCCGGTCTACGGCCCGGTGTGGGCAAGCTCGCACCTGGGCGACGACTCGGTGGCGCTGATCGGCACCGACCCGGAAGGCCACCCCGACCATGCGTGGAAGATCGTCGACAGCTTCCCGGCGCTCGGCGGCGGCTCGCTGTTCATCAAGACGCACCCGAACTCGAAGCATCTTTATGTCGACGCGACCTTCAACCCGGAGGCCGAGATCTCGGCCGGAGTGGCGGTGTTCAAGATCGACGAGATGGGCGGCAATCCCGACGAGAACCCGCAATTCGTCACTCTGCCCATCGTCGAATGGGCCGGCATCAAGGAGGGCCAGCCGCGTGTGGTGCAGCCCGAATTCAACAAGGAGGGCACCGAGGTCTGGTTCTCGGTGTGGAACGCCAAGGACAAGGAAAGCGCCATCGTCGTCGTCGACGACAAGACGCTGGCGTTGAAGAAGGTCATCAAGGACAAGGGCCTGATCACGCCGACCGGCAAGTTCAACGTCCTCAACACCCAGAAGGACATCTACTGATCGTTCTCCCGTAGAACGGGCGGGCGCCCGATGCCCGCCCGCCATCCTCTCCCACAACGCTACCGGCCTCGGCCGACGGATCTGCGGCAGGAACCGATGAAGCCGAAGCTGCGACAGAGACCGCAGGGCGGTCCCGCCGGGCGCGTCCCGTCCCTCAGGAAAAAACTGGCGCCGGCCCTCCTTTCCCTCGCCCCGCTCTTCCTGAGTGCCGGCGCCGAGGCGCAGGACGGCGAGACCTGGCTCGACGCCATCACCGTCGTCGGCACGCGGACCGCGATCCCGGTTCAGGACAATCCGGCATCGGTCACGGTTCTCGAACGCGAACAGCTCGAGCGCAAGACGCCGGAAAGCCTCGCCGAGATGCTGCGGGACGTGCCGGGCGTCGAGGTGGCCGACTCGTCAGCGCCCGGCATGAAGCGCCTCTCCATCCGCGGCGAATCCTCGCGCCGCGTCACCATCCTGGTCGACGGACAGGAGATCACCGACCACAGCGACTACGGCACGCCGATCCTGATCGACCCGTCGAACGTCGAACGCGTCGAGGTGGTGCGCGGACCCGCCTCGGTCCTGCACGGCGCCAAGGCCATCGGCGGCGTCGTCAACATCGTCACGAGGCGCGGCTCGGCCAAGCCGATAGAGGGCGAGATCGGCGGCACCTATTATTCCGGCACCGACGGCTGGCAGGGCTGGGCGGCCGTGTCGGGCACCATCGACAATTTCGACTACCGCTTCTCCGGCGGTCTCGACGACCACGGCGACCGCCGGGTTCCGAGCGGGCAATACACTTCGACGGGGCGGCTCGACGGCACCTCGTTCGGCAACGACAACCTCTCGGCGCATCTGGGCTACACCTTCGGCGCGGCGGGCAACCACTACATCGCGCTGAAGGCGCAGCAGCACCACCTGTCCAGCGAGAGCTGGACCGATCCGGCGACGCTGGTGGCGCCGGTCGTCGACTTCGCCATCGACCTGCCGAAGCGCGACCTGCGCAAGGTCGGCCTTTATTACGACGGCACCGACATCGGCGACATCGTCCGCAAGGTCCATTTCGACGCCTATTACCAGACCGTCGACCGCCTGTTCACCAACGAGGTGGCGATCCGGCCCAACCCGAACCTGCCCCTCATCCAGCGGACGCGCACGGTTTCGGAGGACGGCAACACCAACTGGGGCGGCACCGCGCAGGTGGACCTGCAAGTCCACCCGGATCATTACACGATCGTCGGGCTGCACTATCTTTCCGACGGGCTCGACGCCAGCAAGACCACGACCGCCACGCCGCCCGGCCTCGCCGGGCTTCCGGCCACCGACGACGCCTCGATCCGCACCGTCTCGGCCTTCGCCCAGGACGAATGGTCTTTCGCCGACGATTTCAAGCTGACGGCGGGCGCGCGCTACTATCACACCCGCACCGACCTCGCCCACACCAGCGACCCGGACCGGCAGGGCTATTCGGGCCGCAGCGACGGCCGTTTCGTCACCTCGCTCGGCCTGACCTATACCGGCATCGACAACACGACGCTCAGGGGACTTTATTCGGAAGGCTACATCACGCCGACCCTGTTCCAGCTCTTCAGCGATTCGATCGCCCGCGAGCGCATCATCTACGGCAATCCCGGCCTGAAGCCGGAAACCTCGCGCAATATCGAGATTGGCGCGCGCCATGACGCCGGCGGATTGACGCTCGACGCCACCGCCTTCTACAGCGAGGCGCAGGACTACATCACCAGGGCATCGTGCGCGGCCGTCGGGGCGGCCTGTCCCGGCCACGGCCCCGCCGGCCGCGACAGATACATCTACGCCAACGCCAACCAGGCCCGGACCTACGGTCTCGAGCTCGCGGCCGAATACACGCTTCCCGCCACGCAGCTGACGCCCTATGCCAGCGGCGCGTGGATGCGGCGCGAGCTCGAATTCGACACCTTCTCGACCTATCACAGCAACACGCCGGCTCTCTCCGGCCGGCTCGGCCTGCGCTGGGACGGCGAACTTGCCGGCCAGAACGTGTGGAGCGACCTTTACGTGCGCGCCGCGAGCGGCGTGACGGAGCTGGAGGAGGGCGGGCTCCTGCGGCGGCTGCCCGGCTACGGCACGCTCAACCTCGCCTTGGGCGGCTCGCTCGGCGAAGACGACAGGTTCCGCTTCGGCGTCTCCTTCAACAATATCCTGAACAAGGAATATCGTTCCTCGTTCGACGAGATCCCGGGAACCGGCCGCAGCGTCGAGATCATGTCGCGGATGAAATTCTGATCTCCCGGACAATCCCGCATGGCAGCAAGGATGTTCGGGCAGGAGACCGGATGCTTCACCGGAACACAATCGCGGCCGCAATCCTCCCCTTCCGAGACGGACGCGCCTCCCGTCTCGCGGCCTCGACGATCCGCCGCTCGCGGACCTCGCCAGAATTGCGTTGTCCGCCGGTATCGCCCGGCCGGCCAGAAAGGATATCCGGTGGCTGTTCCGCACGCGGCTTATTGCCGATCGCGCCGTGGGGATCGCACGGCATTCGCCAGGACATCGTGGGATGTGCGTGGAACTCCAGCCCAAAACCGTCCGGCCTATCTCAAACGGAAAAGGCCGCCCAAGGGCGGCCTATTTCGAGTGAGTTACGAGAAAACTGGTTGCGGGGGCGTGCGGCCACCTTTGTCCTAACTTCTCCGGGTCTTTGCCGGTGTTCCGCCTCCACGAAGTCGAGGATGCCGAACAACTCGCCGCGTAGCTTGGCGTGGACCTCGCCGCGCTTGTCGCCCGGCATGAGGACGACTTCCTCGATAAGCGAGCGCAGTTCCTCGGTGGCGACGCGGCCATCATCGTCGTTGTGCAGCGCATCGGTGAACCGCTCCACCCGCTTGCGGTAGATGTTCCCAATGTTGGGATGCACGTCCGGCATATCGGCGGGTGCCTGCAACTGCCGAGCGATGATTTCGGCCTTCTGCCGCTCCAACTCGTCCATGCGCGCCTTCATGGAAGGCTGATACATGCCGTCCTCGATTGCCGCGATGATTCCGGCGATGGCTCTCTCGATCTTGTCCAGCGCCTTGCGGTCCTGCTCGCCCTGTGCCCGGCGCTCCCGGTTGAGGCGGTTCATTTCCTCGGCGAAGGCACGGACGGTTTCCTCGACGGCGCGCGAGGAAATCAGCCTGTCCTTGAGACCGGACAGCACCCGTTCCTCGATCCTGTCGCGGGTGATGGTCCTGTTGTTGTCACAGGTGCCGCGTCGGTGATGGTTGAGGCAACCATAGCGGTCGCGCATGATGAGGCCGTATTTGCCGCCGCAGCCACCGCAGGTCAGCAGGCCGGAAAGAAGGGAAACGGGGCGCTTCTTCTCATGCAGTTTGCGGGCCTTGGCCTTCCTGACGCCTTCGGCGGTTGCCTCGAACCGGACGGCGATGTCCTTCTGCCGCGCGCGAACCGCGTTCCAGAGTGCGTCGTCCACGATACGCAGATGCGGCACTTCGCTCCT
This sequence comes from Hyphomicrobiales bacterium, assembly GCA_017305925.1. Lineage (GTDB taxonomy): Bacteria > Pseudomonadota > Alphaproteobacteria > Rhizobiales > Rhizobiaceae > Arvimicrobium. The sequence continues at coordinate 34,306 of JAFKJW010000197.1, forward strand.
GATCCATTTTTCCGGTGAATTGATGCGCGACACGCGCTTGCCGGTGGACGGGTCTTTGACGAAGCGCAGGCGGTTCCAGACCAGCACACCCACATAAAGCTCGTTGTTGACGATGCCGGTGCCGCGCGAGACATGGCCCCGGATGCTGGTGTCACCCCATGCGCGACCAAGCGGGCCGGGAACACCATCGCGGTTCAGATCGACGGCGATGGCCTTGGGGCTTTTGCCGGATGCAAACTCGCGGAAGATACGGCGGATGGTTTCGGCTTCCTCGGGGATGATCTCCCGGTCACCCCGGATCGGCTCGCCGTTGCCATCGAACTTCTTCACAACGCGATAGCCGTAGCAGAGACCGCCCCCTGCCTTACCCTTCTCGACCCTGCCCCGAAGGCCGCGATGGGTCTTCATGGCAAGGTCTTTCAGGAATAGTGCGTTCATCGTGCCTTTCAGGCCGACATGAAGCTCGGAGATTTCGCCTTCGGCCAGCGTAACGATGGCGACGCCTGCAAATTTCAGATGCTTGTAGAGGGTCGCCACGTCTGCCTGATCGCGGCTGATCCGGTCCAGCGCCTCGGCCAAGAGGATGTTGAACTCGCCGTGCTGCGCATCGCGCATCAGCCGCTGGATACCGGGCCGCAGGATCGTGCTCGCCCCGGAAATCGCCGCATCCTCATAGGAACCGACGATCTGCCACCGCTCCCGCCCCGCATGTTCACGGCAAAGCCGGAACTGGTCCTCGATGGAGGCCTCACTCTGCTTGTCATCGGAATAGCGGGCGTAAAGGGCTGCGCGGGTCATGGCTTCAATCCTTTCCTCTTGGCTGCCCTCTACCGCGACAACGCGGACTGAACATCGGTCAAGGCGAAGTCGTCGCCGACATACAGAAGCGGGGCCGAATGTCGTTTGGCGAGAGCATAGGCAAAGCAATCGCCGAAGTTCAGGCCGCCCCGTGTTCCAAACCCCTTGCCGTAGTCCAGACGCGCCCGCATCGCGGCGCGCGCGAGGCTTTCATCCGTGGAGGCAATAGCGATGCGGAAATCGGCCAGAAACGCATCCAGATCGGCAATCGCTTCGTGCCGGTCCCCGTTCCTGATCCTGCCCGCCATGACGGTGCCTGCCTCGACATAGTTCACCGCCGATATGAGGCGCGAAGCGCCTGTCTGTAGCGCGGCCATGCAGTCAGACGCTTCCGCCTCCTCGAACATGATCGCAATGATGGCGGACGCATCGACAACCATCATCGGGAGAAACCAAGGTCTTCGGGCGTATCGCCGACCGCTTCATCCCATTCCTGCTTCGTGACCGGGCGGCGATCATAGCGTCCGGCACGCTCGCGCACGAAAGCCTTCATGCGCGAAACATAGTCGCGTTGCGCCTCCTGCTCGGCGCGCAGCCGTTCCAGTCGCTCGCGCATGGCCTGCGTGATGGCGTCCGTCATGGTCTCGCCGGTCAGGCGGGACAGTTCCCGCGCCAGCCGGTCCGCTTCCTCGGTCTTGATGCTCAAGGCCATGTCAACCTCCTTCTAGATTTGTGATCTAGATAGCACTTCCACCCCGATCTTTCAACCGAAAGACCGAACCTCGGCTGCTATTGGTCGTCATCATCGCCGGAACGATCTTCCTGCCCGCCCATCCGGGTCTTGGGCGGCTGGTTGTCGTTGGCGGCCTGCAATGCCTCGAAGTGCTCGCGCGCGATCTGCCTGCCGATCAGCCGGGCAATGGTCAGCACCACCGCATCCACCCGCGCGGACGCCTCGGCTTCGCTCCCGACCTCCTGTCCATCGGGCGGGCGGTTGTCGTTGGCCGGTCTCTGCTTCCCGCCCTTGTCGCCGCGATCAATAGTCATCGAGGAAATCGAACTCGTTGCGCGAACGCGTCCTCCATCCGGCAGGGTTGGCGACCCAGCGGTTGATGTCGGATTCCCTCCATCCCGCGCCGTTGGTGCTGATCTTCAATTGGGGCGGGAACGTGCCTTCGGCGATCTTGCGATAGATGGTGGACTTGGAAAGACCCGTCCGGGCGAGGACGGTTTTCATGCGGACGATACGGTCTGGTTGGCGCATAGTTATGCTGCCTCCTGCTGGTCGTTTATGACGATTGCAGAGACCAGCCAGAGCAATGATTTATCGTTGTGCAAGAAGTATTTAGTCGCCGTAGGGCTATGGCGTAGAAACGGCGGCAAATAGGATGGGTTTAAATCCGACTGCTCTGCACTTGCCAAGGGGCGATCAAGGGACAGCGACCTGTTACCGCATCCATGTCACGGCCTGATTCGCATAGATCGCTCAGAGCCCTTCAGTTGGTGGCCGTGGCAGGTTCGCTTTGCGGACGATGCAGGCGGTCGTTTATGCAGCGCAGAAACAGGTGGCGCCGCAGCAGAAACGACCAGCGGAGCGGAAAACAAACATTCGCGACATGTGCAAACCGCACACTCAGCTCCCGCTCGGAAAAAAGAGGAAATGGATTCGATTAGTTAGCAAGACTGCGACTTGATTCTCAGTGATTATGCGCTGTTGCGTTCGTAGCCTTTGCCTCAAAAAAACCCTTCAGAGCTAAACCAAATTTCTCAACTTCTGCATCGGCTATAGAATGCATAGTTCTGATTTCGCCATAGGAAAATCGACCCCCGACCTGCACAGACGACTCGCGACCATGGGAGACCGCATTACGTCGCTCACGAAGATTATTCAGACGACCCCTCTGCATCACACCAATACTGAAACCGGGCACGCCGAGAAACTGGCAGCACTGTTCCATCGTTGAGCCATCGACATTTTGTAGACGAAATGAAAATGGGTTGCTTGAAACGCTAAATTCAAAATCCTCAGAGAGTGAAGTGAATAGCTCTATCGACTTACTGAGATAATTATCCTCTGAGCAATCTCGTAGGGACTGTATTCTTGGGTAATGAAAAATCGCCTGAACTTCCGGGATACAGTCCTTAACTCGAATAGAGTGAGACGTGGCAACTGCCAGTGCCTCTTCAACGTAGGCGTTCACTCCCCGCTCCATTGCTGAATATATCGCTACAAGCAGCAACCCGCGTAGCGCCTTATCTGGGGCCGTGGAGGGGGTAAGGCTGTGAGATGCGCCAGAGTCCAACCGATTAATAACCTGAAGAGCTTCCGTGAACCTGCCGCGCACCTCTAACTGAGCGTCGGCAAAACTCATTCAGCAACAGCCTTCCGAACAATTTCTATTCTCTGCAACAATTTGGGATTGCTGTTTGTGCCGCCCGATGTGGCTTTCTTGAGTTCTTGATTATCCAAGACGGCTCGAAGAGCATCTGCATTGATCTGTCCACCAGAACTAATCACATCAGCAACTCCGACCGAAACAGCCTCAAACAATAAAAGCGGAGTGGTATTCTTTCGTTCACTTCTAACTACACCATCCGGCAGTGCATCCGACAATACACGCATCGTCTTATCATACAGCTCAGATAAAAATTTCTTATTATTGAATGCCTTCGTTTTACTCCCCATATAATTATTTAAAAATTCTTTGACGGAGTGCCTGAAGTCATCCCTGTTCTCAAAATACGCAAAGAATTTTAGTACGATCTCCTCCATATTTCCCCGACCATCTCGATTTGATTTTTTAAACACTTTATCCAATCGATCATCTGTAGCGCACAATTTGATAAAATCATTAAATTCTCCCTGAAATACACAATTTCGGATTTCCTGTTGATGAAGAACAATCCCGCCGGTATTAAGTCTTTCAAACAAGTCAAATCTTACTTGATAATCGCTTAAATCATTTAAGACCGTTATCCTTATGGGCCTCGTGAGAAAATTAAGCTTCAATGTCTCAGGAAGATCGGAAAACTTCTTGCCATTCAGGCTTGGGACTTTCTCGAGTCCGCTAATGGTCAGTTCGTGCGTAGATATGTCTTTCACGTCCGGGCGAAACTTCGGCTTCGTGAAGTTTACGAGAGTTGTTATTCGTTGTAGGCCATCGATACATTCCCAACTTGAATCGTCATTTGTTGCCATAAATAGACTGGGAACAGGGATACCTAAAAATACAGACTCAATTAACGCAGACTCTCTACCGGCTTTCCAAACAAAATGCCGCTGATAGTCGGGAGCGACCTTTATTTGACCTTCAGCAACCATATCCAGAAGTTGCTTTGCTGTGATATCATAGGTGTCAAATCCAACCGTTCTTCGCTGCTGCTTTAACTCTGAAGATATCTTTGTTGCGTCCATTAGGCACCTGAGTGAGCGATAAAGGTTGTTGTTTCAATCGCCATATTAGTTCGTTTCACAGTGGGCGACAAGTTGGCTGTCTCTCTTATCAGGCCGATCATTCCTCCACCAGAAAGACTTGGCGGCATGCGGCGGCAAGGTGTTTCAGCACCGCAACGAGACCATTCAGTGCTCGTTCGATGACACCCGGCGGCGAAGGGCATGATGGTCACAGACGACCCGGAACCGCTGTCGCGAGAACAGCGGCAACCCATCATCGTGTGAAGCCGGGCAAATACCAAAACCGGGACTGCACGCAGCAGGCGACGCTGCAAAGCAGGGCGAATGGTGCCAACAGCGAAGTCAATCGGGATCGTGTCAGACCGGACTTCGTCGCCGATCATGGTCAAGGCTGCGAACGGAAAAGTCTGGCGCAAACGCCCCGAACGTGGGCGTATTCGTCGCCTCAGCCACCAGACAGGGCACGCCCCAGAGCTT
>JAFKJW010000131.1 GCA_017305925.1 Hyphomicrobiales bacterium
CATCGGCGAGGATGGCGCGGCCGGGCTCGGCGCCGAGGCGAAACGCCTGATCGCGGAGGCCGAAATCGTCTTCGGCGGCGCGCGGCATCTGGCGCTGGCCGGATCGCTGATCCGCGGGGAAGCGCGGAGCTGGCCAACACCCTTCGATCCGGACATGAGCGCGGTGCGCGCGCTCGCCGGCCGCAAGGTCTGCGTCCTCGCCTCCGGCGATCCGTTCCTCTTCGGCGTCGGCGCGACGCTGGCGCGGGTGATATCACCCGGTGAAATCCACGCCCTGCCCGCCCCCTCCTCCTTCAGCCTTGCGGCGTCCCGGCTCGGCTGGCCGCTGCAATCGGTCGAGACCGTCTCGCTGCACGGGCGCTCGCCGGACCTGCTGCGCCCGTTCCTGCATCCGGGACGGCGCGTCCTCGCGCTGACCTCGGACGGGCATGGTCCGGCCCGCATTGCCGCCCTTCTGTCCGACAACGGTTTCGGCGGCTCCCTCATGCATGTTCTCGAAGCGCTCGGCGGGCCCGGCGAGCGCGTCAGGACCTGCAAGGCAGATGCCTTCGATCTGGGGGACATTGCGCCGCTGAACCTCTTGGGGATCGAAGTCGTCGCGGCGCCGGGCGCGCGCATCCTGCCGCTGGCTGCGGGACTCGACGATGCCCTGTTCGAGCATGACGGGCAGTTGACGAAACGCGAGGTGCGCGCGGTGACGCTCTCGTCGCTGGCGCCACGGCGCGGCGAGTTTTTGTGGGACATCGGCGCCGGCTCGGGCTCGATCTCGATCGAGTGGATGCTGGCCGATCCGTCGCTGCGCGCCGTCGCCGTGGAGGCCGATCCGGCACGGGCGGAAAGGATCGCGCGCAATGCGGCTGCCTGCGGCGTTCCCGGCCTGGAGATCGTCAACGGGGCCGCGCCGGCCGCACTCGAGACGCTTGCCGCACCGGAGGCCATCTTCGTCGGCGGTGGCGGCAGCGATCCCGGCGTCATGGAGGCGGCGGTCGCGGCGCTCAAGCCCGGCGGGCGGCTGGTTGCCAATGCGGTGACGCTCGAAATGGAAGCGGTGCTGCTCGCCCTTGAGGCGCGGCATGGCGGGGCGCTCATGCGTATCGCGATAAGCCGCGCCGGGCCTGTCGGAGCCATGACCGGGTGGCGGGCCGCCATGCCGGTCACGCAATGGACATGGACGAAGCCATGATCGTCGCCGGCGTCGGATGCAGGAAAGGCGTGACGGCGCAGGCCGTGCTCGCCGCCGTGGATGGCGCGCTGGCCGCCCACAACCGCGCGCGCCATGACATCGCCTGCCTCGCGACCGGCGCGGTGAAGAGAAGCGAACCGGCGATCGTGATCGCGGCAGCCAGACTCGGCGTGCCGCTGCATTATGCGGGAGCGGATGCGCTGGCCGATGCCGAGCCTCTTCTGGCGAGTCGTTCGCAAGCCTCGCGGCAGGCCACCGGCTCGCCCTCCCTGTCGGAAGCCTCCGCGCTTGCCGTCGCCGGCGCGGGCGGAAAGCTGCTCGGCCCGCGCACGGTCGCCGGCCCGGCCACCTGCGCGCTGGCGGAGATGGTTTCATGACCGTGCATTTCATCGGCGCCGGCCCCGGCGCGGCGGACCTCATCACGCTGCGCGGCCGCGACCTGATCGCCGCCTCGCCGGTCTGCCTCTATGCCGGCTCCATCGTGCATCCGGATCTGCTGAGCCACTGCCCGCCCGGTGCGCGGATCGTCGACACCGCGCCGCTCTCCCTCGACGAGATCGAGCGCGAATTCGCAGCCGCCCAAGCAGCCGGGCAGGACGTCGCACGGCTTCATTCGGGCGACCTGTCGGTCTGGAGCGCCGTGGCCGAGCAAATCCGCAGGCTGGAGCGGCTCGGCATTCCCTACACGATGACGCCGGGCGTCCCCTCCTTCGCCGCAGCGGCAGCCGCGCTCGGCCGCGAACTCACAATCCCGGAGGTCGCCCAGAGCCTCGTGCTGACGCGCATCCCGGGCCGCGCTTCCGCCATGCCACCCACCGAAACGCTCGCAGCATTCGGCCAGACCGGCACGACGCTTGCCATCCATCTCGGCATTCACGCGCTCGATCGCGTCGTGGCGGAACTTTCTCCTCTCTATGGCGCGGATTGCCCGGTCGCCGTGGTCGCACGGGCCTCGTGGCCTGAGGAGCGGATCGTACGCGGGACGCTGGCGACGATCGCGGACCAGCTTGCCGCCGATCCGATCGACCGCACGGCCATCATCTTCGTCGGACGCTCGCTCGCCGCCGAGGGTTTTCGCGAGAGCTCGCTTTACGACGCCTATTATCAGCGCCGGTTCAGGGGCCGCGAGGCGTCATGACGGCGAAACGGCGCGCGCCCCATCAGTTCGCCTGTCCGGTCGAACACGAGGATTTCCAGCTCGACATCGGCATCGCGCAGCAGGGGTGCGGCGGTCTCCCATGCTTTTTCGGCAACGAGATCGCCGATTCGGAAACCATTTTCCTGCGCTATATGAAAGGCTTCCGCGACATTGTTCGCGTTGCCGATGCGCTCGGCCAGATCGGGGTTGGCGCCCTGTTCCAGCGCAAAGCCGGCCAGCATGGCCTGGTCCGGCGCACCGCGGGCGGAGTGCACGTCGAGCATGCCCTGCGCGAGCTTGCTCATCTTGGCAACGCCGCCGGCGATGGTGACGCGCGGAACGGGGTGGGCGCGGATATATTTCAGCATGCCGCCGACAAAATCGCCCATGTCGATCAGCGCGATGTCCGGCAGGCCGTGGAATTTCTGCGCCGCGGCTTCCGAAACCGATCCCGTCGCCCCGGAGACATGGGAAAGACCGGCCGCGCGGGCAACGTCGATGCCGCGATGGATCGAATGGATCCAGGCCGAGCACGAATAGGGCACCACGATGCCGGTGGTGCCGAGCACCGATATGCCGCCGACCACGCCGAGCCGGCCGTTGAGCGTCCTGCGGGCCATCTCCTCGCCGCCGGGCACGGAAATCTCGACCTCGAAGTCACACCCCTCTCCCGCCACCTCGGCAATTCCCTGGGTTATCATGCGGCGCGGCACGGGATTGATCGCCGGCTCGCCTGGCGGCATGGGCAGGCCGGGCAGCGTGACGGTGCCGACGCCGGAACCGGCGCGGAACACGATGCCCGCTCCCTGCGGCGCGCGGCGCACGATCGCCGTCATCACCGCGCCATGCGTCACGTCGGGATCGTCGCCGGCATCCTTGACCACGGCGGCCAGGGCCTCGCCGTGCCGCAGCTCCCAGCGGGCGAGCGAAAAGGACGGCGTCTGGCCGCCCGGCAGCGTGACCGTCACGGGATCGGGAAATTCGCCGGTCAGCAGGGCAGCGCAGGCGGCCTTTGCCGCGGCAGCCGCGCAGGTCCCGGTCGTCCAGCCGCGCCGCAGCGGCTGCTCGTCATTGCTCATGCGCTGAGCTATAGGCCGGCCGGACCGCGCGGTCACGACGAAAAGGATTTTGCATGACGCTCGACGCGGCAATCGCCCGGCTCGTGCCGAGCCTGCACCCTTTCGAGCCCGGTCATGTCTGGCTGGCAGGCGCGGGGCCGGGCAATCCGGGCTCGATGACGCTGGATGTCCTGGCAGCGCTTGCGCAGGCCGATGCGATCGTCCACGGCGCGCTGCGGGTCGAGCCCGCGAGCCGGCGCGTCTACATCGA
>JAFKJW010000132.1 GCA_017305925.1 Hyphomicrobiales bacterium
GCCAGCAGCCGGTTGAGCCAGGTCGTGATCGGCGGCAGCTCGTCGCGCAGACCGCCCTCATCCGTAGTCAGGGACAGGCCGGTGACCGCCTCGAACGTCGTGAGCGAGCAGCCTTCGATCCTGCCCTGATGAAGCAGCCAATAGAATTGGCGTAGCGCCGCGCGCGCATAGGGGCTTTCCAGATTGTCCTCGGAGCGGAACAGCCCTGCCCCGCCGGTCTGGCGCTGGCCTCGCGTGATCGCACCCAGCGTATCGAGCCGTCGCGCAATGGTCGACAGGAAGCGTTTCCCCGCCTTCACGTTGGCGGCCATCGGCCGAAACAGGGGCGGCTGCGCCTGGTTGGTGCGGTGGGTGCGGCCGAGACCCTGGATGGCGTTGTCGGCGCGCCAGCCCGCTTCGAGCAGATAGTGCTTGCGCAGTCTCTGGTTCTTCGCGCCGAGATCGGCGTGGTAGGAGCGGCCGGTGCCGCCGGCGTCGGAAAAGACCAGGACGCTCTTGTCGTCATCCATAAAGCTTTGAGTGTCGGCGAGATTGGCCGAGGCCGGGCGGTTCTCGACGGCAAGCCGGTCGACGCCGTCGCGGCCGGTCTTTTTGACGATGCGGCGCGACCGTCCGGTCACCTCTGCGACGACATCCGTCCCGAAATGATGGAGGATCTGGTCGAGCGCGCTGCCGACCGGCGGCAGCGAGGCCAGTTTTTCGATCATCTCGTCGCGGCGGCGCACCGCTTCGCGGCATTGGACCGGATTGCCGTCGGCGTCGTGGACAGGCCGCGAAGTGATATTCCCCTCCGCGTCGGAATATTCTTCGAACAGCTGCGTCGGGAAGGAATGCATCAAGTAGCCGCCGACATATTCCCGCGGCGTGACATCAACGTGGAGGTCGGACCATTCCTCGGTCGGGATTTCGGCCAGCCGCCGTTCCATTAGCGCTTCGCCGGTCGAAACGATCTGCACGACCGACGAATGTCCGTCGGCGCGGTCCTGCTCGATCGCGCCGATCAGTGTCGGCGTCATCATCGAGGTGATCAAATGGCTGAAGAACCGCTGCTTGGTGCTTTCGAACGCCGAACGCGCGGCCGCCTTGGCGTTGCGGTTCAGTGTGCCGGTCTCACTGGTGATATTGGTCGCCTCGAGCGCCGCAGACAGATTGTTGTGGATGACCTGGAAAGCATCCGCATAGGCATTATAGATGCGGATCTGCTCCTCGGTCAGCGCGTGCTCGAGCAGATCGTATTCGACCCAGTCATAGGACAGCGAGCGCGACGTGTAGAGCCCAAGCGACTTGAGATCACGGGCGAGCACTTCCATGGCGGCGACACCGCCGTCTTCGATCGCCGCAACGAATTCGGCGCGGTTGGCGAATGGAAAATCCTCGCTGCCCCAGATGCCAAGGCGCTGCGCATAGGCGAGATTCTCGACTGCGGTCGCGCCAGTCGCCGAGACATAGACGACACGGGCATCAGGGAGTGCGTGCTGAAGCCTGAGGCCCGCCCTTCCCTGCTGCGAAGGCGCGACATCGCCGCGCTCGCTTTTGCCGCCGGCGGCGTTGGCCATGGCATGGGCCTCGTCGAAGACGATGACACCGTCAAAATCTTTTTTCGCCCCTGTCGCCGCTTCGCCGCTCCCCGCCGAGTTATCTCCGGTCCCTGTCGGCCCTTCGGCCCTCCCTGCCTCTTGTCCGACCCAGTCGAGGATCTGGGCGATGCGGGATTTTTTCCCGTCACGCTCCTGTGAGCGAAGCGTCGCGTAAGTGGTGAACAGGATGCCTTCAGCAAGGCGGATCGGCGTGCCCTGCCGATAGCGTGACAATGGCTGGACAAGGAGGCGTTCCTGGCCAAGGGCCGACCAATCGCGCTGGGCGTCTTCCAGCAGCTTGTCCGATTTGGAAATCCAGATCGCGCGGCGGCGGCCTTGCAGCCAGTTATCCAAAATGATGCCGGCGACCTGTCGTCCCTTGCCACAGCCGGTGCCGTCGCCGAGAAACCATCCGCGGCGAAAGCGGATGGCATTCTCAGCGCCTTCAGGCGCGGCCGAGACAACATCGAAGGTCTCGTCGACCGTCCAGGCACCGGCGAGATGACCTGAATGCGCCTCGCCGGCATAGATGACGCTTTCGATCTGGGCATCCGATAGCAGGCCCTCGTCGATGACGGCATCCGGCAGCAGCGGACGGTAGGAGGGCTTCGGCGGCGCGACCGCCGCCATCGCCGCGGACTGCACCAGCGGCGTCGGATGGGGTTTGGCGCGCGGGATGTGGAGCGACTGCAGCGCATAGGGTTCATAAATCGTGTCGGTGAGCCGCCCGCCCTCCTCCGGCATCCAGTCGCGCAGCTCATAGACGAGCGGGATGGCAGGCGTGCTGGCTACGGTGGGGGAACGGGCCGGCTTCGCCCGGATGACAGCACGAGCCGAGCGCACGATTTTCGGGTTTGTGGCCGATATTGCGGCAGGTGCGGATCTCACTGCCGATCGAGAAGCGGCCATCCGCATGGCGGGATTGCGCATGATACTGTTCGACAGGGCGCCGATCGAATCCGGAAAGCCGCCCGGTGTGCGGGGCGGCAGGTCCGAGATCCAGGACAGCAGCGTCTCGACGTCGGTGGCCTCGCCCGGCGACGCTACGAACGCGGAGGGATCGGCCGCAGGACTCTTGTCGATGACGGTCAGGCGGGTTTCGGCGGTGGTGCCATGGCGGGCATAGACGCGGCCGTCTATCGCCGCGGTGAAGACCACCCTGCCCTGCTGCTGCAGTCGTTCGAAGGCTGGCCGCCATTTGGGGGTTTCCGGAGAAAGGCCGGCGCCGGTGATGGCGACCAGTCGCCCTCCGGGGCACAGGCGGGAAAAGGCCGAAGAAAGATGCCGCCATGCCGCATCGGCGACATGGCCGTCGACATAGGCACCGACGCTGAAGGGCGGGTTCATCAACACCACCGATGGCTCGATCCCGGCATCGAGATGATCGTCGATATGGGCTGCATCGTGCCGGGAAACAGCAACGTGCGGAAAGAGCAGGCCGAGCAGATCGGCGCGTGTCGCGGCAAGCTCGTTTAGCACGAGCGACGCCCGGGCGATTTCAGCATGGACCGCGAGAAGACCGGTCCCGGCCGAGGGTTCGAGAACAACATCCGATGACGAGATCGCGGCGGCGTGCGCGGTGACGAAGGCGAGCGGCAGCGGCGTCGACAGCTGCTGCATGGCCTGGCTCTCGTCGGAGCGCCGCGTGTGAGTCGGGATGAGTTCAGCAACGCGCTTCATCATCGCCAGCGCGGCCTGCGGCGAGACCGATCGCGATAGTATCGCCGCACCGAAGCGGCGGAGAAACAGGATTTGGGCGGCTTCGAGCGCTTCATAGGCGTCCTTCCAGACCCAGAAGCCCTGCGCGTCCGTGCCGCCGAAGCTTTCGGCCATGGCCGTGCGCAATGCCGCGGTCGTGATGAGCTTGCCTTGTTCGAGGAAGGGAAGAAGCTGGATTGCTGCCTGATGGATAGCCTGGGCGGTATCGATGGAGCGCGATGCCGGGGCGACAAGTGGAGCGGCCGTCCGGGCGACGGGCGACGGGGTTGTGAAAATGTTCATGGAGATGTCCTTCGAGCGAGAGTGTTCGCCCTGCCGGCGCACTCTCTGCGCCCGGCAAGGCCGAAC
>JAFKJW010000198.1 GCA_017305925.1 Hyphomicrobiales bacterium
CGGCGGCGAAATACTGGCCGCCGGTCTCGCGCATCGACAATGTCGCAGGCGATCGCAACCTCGTCTGCGCCTGCCCGCCCGTTGCCGATTATGTAGACGCGGCCGAATAGGCCGCGTCAGGCGCCGCGCCGCGGTGCTTGTCCAGCGCCGCCTGGACGGTCGGCGCAAAGCCGATCAGCGGCGGCTTGATCCGCATGGCGAAGAGCTGGCGCCGCAGTTCCGTCGTCGTGCCGGTCAGGACGACGCGCGCCCCGGCCCGCTCGGCCTTGTGGGCCAGGCTCTCGATCGTATTGGCCGCAGTCGAATCGATGAACGGCACCGCGGCCAGATCCACCACCAGCAGCCTGTGGTGCGCGCCGATGCGGTCGAGGACAGCGCCGATCGAGGCGGCCGCGCCGAAGAAGAAGGCGCCGGAAATGCGATAGACGACCACGTCCGGGGGCTGCGCATGCGCCTCGTCATAGGGCACGCGCCCGCCGTTCGAATCGTCCGCCTTGTCCTCGGCCACCAGCGGCGTCTGCGTCTCGACGGCGGTTGCCTGCGACATGCGGTGGATGAACAGCACGGAGCCCAGCGCGAATCCCACCACGATCGCTTCGGTCAGGCCCCGCCAGAGCGTAATGCCGAACGTCGCGAACAGCACGGCCGCGTCACCCCACGAGGAAGCCAGCAGCGCCGCGATGGCGCGGCGCTCCACCATGTTCCAGCAGACGAAGGCCAGCACCGAGGCGAGCACGGCGAGCGGGATGTAGCTGGCGAGCGGCGCCGCGATCAGGATGAAGAGCAGCAGGAAGATCGAATGCATCATGCCGGCGATGGGCCCATGGGCGCCCGCCCTCACATTGGTCGCCGTGCGCGCGATCGTGCCGGTCACGCAGATGCCGCCGAACAGGCCGGACATGACGTTCGCCACCCCCTGCCCGACCAGCTCGCAATTGGAGCGGTGGCGCCGGCCCGTCATGCTGTCGGCGACCACGGCCGAGAGCAGCGACTCGATGGCGCCGAGCAGCGTGAAGGAGATCGCGTTCGGCATCACGTCCAGCACCTTGTCCCAGGTGAAGGCCGGAACGGCGGGCATGGGCAGCGTGCGCGGGATGCCGCCGAACTGCGTGCCGATCGTGTGGACCGGCAGATGGAAAAACGCCGTGGCGGCAGCCGCCAGCGCCACCACGATCAGCATGTTCGGCCAGCGCGGCCGCCATATGCGCAGCGCCGTCAGCAGCGCGATGCTCACGACCGACAGGACGAGCGCGGCCGGCGTGAAGCTGCCGAGATTGTGCCAGAGGAAGGGCAGCTTCTCCATGAGCGGACCCGGCTCGGGCGTGGCGGCGCTGATGCCGAGCAGGTCCTTGATCTCGCCGGAGAAGATCGTCACGGCGATGCCGGCGGTGAAGCCCACCGTCACCGGATACGGGATGAATTTTATGTAGGTCCCGAGCCGCAGATAGCCGATCGCCATCAGCATGATGCCGGCCATGATGGTGGCGAGGATGAGGCCGTCCATGCCGTGCTCGCGCACCGTCATGGCGACCAGCACGATGAAGGCGCCAGCCGGCCCGCCGATCTGGAAACGGCTGCCGCCCAGCATCGAGACCAGAAGGCCGCCGACGATGGACGTGTAGAGGCCCTGCGCGGGAGAGGCCTGCGAGCCGATCGCGATCGCCATGGAAAGTGGCAGCGCCACGATCGCCACCGTCAGGCCGGCCATGAAGTCGGAGCGGAAATTGTCGAAGGTGTAGCCTTCGCGCAGGACGGTGATCAGCTTCGGCGTGAAAAGCTCCGCGAAGCTCGGCCCGGCGGCCGGATTGCGCGTTGCCGTATGCGTATTCATAGTCGGTCTCAGTCTTCCTTGCGGACAGTCCTCGGCGTCGGCGGCAAGGCAGCGCCCGCACGAGCCGCGGCCGGGCTCTTCAGCCTGACGCCGCGCCCCTTGCCCTGGCTCGACGCATCCTCGCCGATCAGTTCGATCCCCGCCCGGTCGAGCGCTTCGACGACCTTGATCAGGCTGTCCACAACGCCGCGCACGTTGCCGCCGCTCGATTCCATCCGCTGGATGGTCGGGACCGACAGGCCCGCCATGTCCGCCAGCGCCCTCTGGTCGATCCCCAGCAAAGCCCGCGCGGCGCGCATCTGGGCAGCCGTGATCATGGCCTTATCCTGTCCGTGAGATCGATTTGCATGGTTTCATTATGCATCCTGATATCTGAAACATCAATATACATATTTTGCATAGGCATCGCGGATGGCGATGCGCTTTTGCCACGGATTGGCTGAACAGAACCGGAACGGCTGTTGCGAAACCGGCAAAACTGGCAGTATGAGGAATCTGATTCGATGACGATTGCCGCTGACTCATGAACGATTCCAACGACCTGTTCTCCACGATGGGCGGGGCGCAGCAGCGCCCTGCCCGCGTTTCCGACCCGATCGTGCGGGCGGTCCGCAAGCCTGCCGCGCCCGCGAAGGACGGATCCGAGAGCTATAGCGCCGCCGACATCGAGGTGCTGGAAGGGCTGGAGCCGGTCCGCCGGCGTCCGGGCATGTATATCGGCGGCACCGACGAGAAGGCGCTGCACCATCTCTTCGCGGAAGTGATCGACAATTCCATGGACGAGGCCGTCGCCGGCCATGCCACCTTCATCGAGGTGGAGCTCGGCGCGGACGGCTTCCTGACGGTGACCGACAACGGCCGCGGCATCCCGGTCGACCCGCATCCGAAATTCAAGGACAAGTCGGCGCTGGAGGTCATCATGACCACGCTGCACTCCGGCGGCAAGTTCGACTCGAAAGTCTATGAGACCTCCGGCGGCCTGCACGGCGTCGGCGTGTCCGTGGTCAACGCTCTGTCGGACTTCCTCGAAGTGGAGGTGGCACGCGGTCGCCAGCTCTACCGCCAGCGCTTCTCGCGCGGCGTTCCCCAGACGAAGCTCGAATCGCTCGGCGAGGTCCACAACCGGCGCGGCACCCGCACCCGCTTCCATCCTGATCCGCAGATCTTCAAGGGCCATGTCTTCGAGCCGGCGCGGCTTTATCGCATGGCGCGCTCCAAGGCGTATCTGTTCGGCGGCGTCAACATCCGCTGGATCTGCGACCCCTCGCTGATCAAGGACAAGGACGACACGCCCGAGAAAGCCGAATTTCATTTTCCCGGCGGCCTCAAGGATTATCTGCTGTCGCAGATCGGCGAAGACTTCCAGGTCACGCGCGAGGTCTTTTCCGGCAGGAGCGAGCGGCAGGGCGGCCACGGCTCCGTCGAATGGGCCGTGACGTGGCACGGCGGCGACGGTTTCGTCAGCTCCTACTGCAACACCATCCCGACGCACGAGGGCGGCACCCACGAGACCGGCCTGCGCAACGTGCTGATGCGCGGGTTGCGCGGCTATGCCGAGCTTGTCGGCAACAAGCGCGCCTCGATCGTCACCAGCGAGGACGTGATGATCTCGGCCGCCGGGATGCTCTCGGTGTTCATCCGCGAGCCGGAATTCGTCGGCCAGACCAAGGACAGGCTCGCCACCATCGAGGCGCAGCGCATCGTGGAGACGGCGCTGCGCGATCCCTTCGACCACTGGCTGGCCGACAATCCGCAGGAAGCGGGAAAGCTGCTCGACTGGGTGATCGCGCGCGCCGACGAGCGGGTGCGGCGGCGCCAGGAGAAGGAGATCAGCCGCAAGACGGCGGTGCGCAAGCTGCGCCTGCCCGGAAAGCTCGCCGACTGCACGCAGAACGCCGCCGCTGGCGCCGAAATCTTCATCGTGGAGGGCGATTCGGCCGGCGGCTCGGCCAAGCAGGCGCGCGACCGGCAGTCGCAGGCCGTGCTGCCGCTGCGCGGCAAGATTCTCAACGTGGCGAGCGCCGGCAACGACAAGCTCGCCGCCAACCAGCAGATTTCCGATCTGATCCAGGCGCTGGGCTGCGGGACGCGCTCGAAATACCGCGACGAGGATCTGCGCTACGACCGCGTGATCATCATGACGGACGCCGACGTGGACGGCGCCCACATCGCCTCGCTGCTCATCACCTTCTTCTATCAGGAAATGCCGAATCTGATCCGCAGCGGCCATCTCTACATGGCCGTGCCGCCGCTCTACAGGATCAGCCAGGGCGGCAAGATCATGTATGCGCGCGACGACGCCCATAAGGACGAGCTCCTGAAGTCGGAATTTACCGGACGCGGCAAGATCGAGATCGGCCGCTTCAAGGGTTTGGGCGAGATGATGGCGAGCCAGCTCAAGGAAACGACGATGGATCCCAGGCGGCGGACTCTGCTGCGCGTCGAGGTGCTCGACGAGGAAGCCGCGACGAAGGGAGCCGTCGACGCGCTGATGGGGACCAAGCCGGAAGCCCGCTTCCGCTTCATTCAGGAACGGGCCGAATTCGCGGAAGCCGAGGCGCTGGACATCTGACCTTCGAGGCGAAGCGGGCGGTCGTGACCCGCTGAAAAGGCTGGCGCACGGAGTTCCGCATGGCTGACGTGCCTCCCGCTGACTCCCGATCGTGGCCGCATCGCGTGGCGGAACGGCTGCGTGCGAACCTTCCGTATCCGACGCGCTCCGACTGGATATTCGCCTTGCGGACCGTCGCGGCGGCCTTTGCCGCGCTGGTGGTGGCCTATGCGCTGCGCATGGAGCGCCCGCAATGGGCGATGATGACGGTTTTCATCGTCGCCCAGCCCGTTGCCGGGATGGTTCTGGCGAAAGGCTTCTTCCGGCTTCTCGGCACCATCGTCGGCGCGGGCGTGAGCCTTGCCATGGTGCCGGCATTCGGCGGCCATCCCTGGCTTTTCGTCACCGTGCTTTCGCTGTGGATCGGCCTTTGCACGCTGGTCGCATCCATGCTGCGCAATCCGGAGGCTTACGGAGCCGCCCTGTCGGGGTATACCGCGACGATCATCGCCCTGCCCGCGCTCGACCAGCCGCATCTCGTATACGAGCTGGCAACGGCACGCTGCACGGAGATCGCGCTGGGCATCGTCTGCGCCGGCATTTCCAGCCGCCTCATCCTGCCGCAGCTCGCCGGCGAGGCGATGGCGGCACGCCTGCGCCGCTGCATCATCGACCTCGCGACCTATACGCGGCAGACGTTTTCAGGCGCGGAGCAGGAGCAGCTCGACGCAAGCTATCGCAAGCTCATCGCCGACGTGCAGGCGCTGGGCGAGATGCGCACCTATGCGCGGCTCGAAGCCCCGAGCCAGGCGACACGCGCCCATTCCGTCCGGCGCAGCATCGGCAATCTCCTGTGGGCACTTTCGACGGCCCGCCTCGTCTACCGCCATGCCGTGCCGAACAGTCCCGTCCTGCTGCCCATCCGCGCCGAACTGCATACCGTGGTCAAGGGCCTGTCGGAGCAGCCGGACGCTCTGGACGACACGGGGCCCTGGATCGCCAGGCTCAACGCCATCTCCGCGGATGTGCACGAGGCGCGGGATCATGCGAGCGAGACGCCAGACAGGATCCACACCGCATCCAGGCTGACCCTCGCCGCGGAACTCGCGCAGGCGCTGAAGGAACTGCTGCGGGGATACGACGCGCTGGTTTCTCCAAGGCAGAAGCCCATGCGCGCCCGGCGCCAGCCCGCGTTCGTGATCCACCGCGATCGCACCATGGCGGTGCGAAACGCGGTCCGCGCCTGCGTCGCCACGCTGCTGGTGTCGGCTTTCTGGCTCACGACGCAGTGGGTCGAGCTCACCGGCGTGGTGGTCCTTGTGGCGGTGGTGACGAGCCTCTTCGCGGCCCTTCCGGCGCCGGTGGCCGCGGCGACCAGCTTTCTGAAGGGCACCGTGCTTGCGCTTCCGTTCGCCTTCCTGATCGGACAGGTGATCCTCCCTTCCTTTCCGGGTTTCGGCTGGTTCGTCGCTTTTCTCGTGCCGGTCCTTCTCCCGGCGACGCTCGGCATGGCCAACCCGCGCACGACCAAGACGGCGACGGCCTTCGTCATCAACTTCATCGTCTTCCTCGGCCCGCGGCCCGTCATGATCTGGGAGCCGGCGCGTTTCGCCGTCGAGGCGGCGAGCGTGGTGATCGGCATCGCGCTGGCGATCGGTGTGTTCATGGTCGTGCTGCCGCCCGACCCCGCCGGCCGGATCGCGGACATCGCCCGGGCCATGCGCGAAACGCTGGTGAGGCTCTGCATCCACGCGCGCGTGCCGAGGCGATCCGTGTTCGAAGGCCTCGCCTATGACCGGATCAACGAGCTGATGAGCCTGTCGCAGCAGACCGGGAAGACCGTTACGCCTTTGTTTGCGGGAAGCGTCGCCTCGGTGACTGTCGGGCTGGAGATCCTCCGCCTTCGGCGCATGCAGCGCAGCGCCGATGCCGCGACGGCGCGGTCGATCGAGGCTTTCCTGCACGGGCTGGCGCGCGATCTTCTGGTTTCGCAGTCGGGGAAACCGCTCGCCGCCAGTATTGCCGGCGCGCGCCGCGAGGCGGTCGAGATCGCGGAGGCCGGCACGCCGGACGCCCTACAGGTCGCGGCCTCGATGCGCATCATCGCGGCGGCGGTGGAAGACCATCCGGCCTTCTTCCGCGGCGGCGCGGGATGACCGCCGGGCCGTCTATCAGGCTGCCGTCAGCGCCAGCGCGTGGCCGCGCGCATTGTCCCGCAGCGCCTCGATATGGATCGACTTGAGCAGGCTGGCGAGGTCGCCCTCGGCGGACTGCCCGCCGATCGCCTCGAGCATCAGCCAGGAGACTTCCTGGGCGCCGGCGAGCCGCTTGCCGCGCGCCACGTCGCGCCAGACCTTCAGGGCGGTGAGAATGACGCGGTGGACGGCGTCGGCCAGACCGGCCGAGCGCATCAGCGCCGAGAGCGCCGTGTCGTGGCCGTTGGCCAGCAGCGCGCGCACGCGCTGCTCCGCCTGGCCGGTGAGGGCGATCAGCGCCGTGCCGAAGAAGTCGATCTTGCCGTGAGCGATGGCGCGGATGATGAAGCTCGCCGTCAGGTCGCCGCGGCGCCGGAAATGTTCCACGAGCCCTCCCTGCTCGGCCGGCCTGGCGCCGTCGATCACGGTAAGCGACGCCCTCACGCAGGCTTCGCGGGTGATGCGCTCGGCGCGCTGCGGGCCGACAAGCCTCGCCACCAGCGGCGAGCCTTTGAGCGCCTCACCGACATGGACCAGCAGCATGTGGCGGCAGTCTGCCGGCAGGTCGGCGCGTTCGAGCATCGCCGCCCGCATGGCCGCGACGGAACCGTGCCGCTCCACCATGGCCTGAAAGCCAGCAAGCGGGATCTGGGCGCCGCTGTTGCCGATCAGGTCAATGCAGGCGTCGATGTCGGCCAGTTCGGCAACGGCGAGCGAAACGTTCGTGGAAACGCGCGCCCGATTGGCGACAAGGCGCTGGATTTGCGGAAGTCCGGCGCGGACGCGGTCGATCAGGTCCGCGTCCGTCAGGAGCGGCGAACGGGCGATGAGGAGGGCCGACACCTCCGGCTGGTCGCCACAGAGAGCGCTGACGATATGGATCGGCGCCCTGCGGCTCATCGAGAGCGCCTCGGCGATCGCCGCGCGCACCTTCGAGGAGGGGTCGTCGAGCAGGAGCGTCAGCACGGCCTCCGCGCCGCAGCGATCCTCGAAGCCGAGCTCGCTGTCGTCGAAAGTGCGGGCCAGAGCGCCAGCCGCAGCCGCCCGCTCCGTGACCCGCGCCGTTTGCAGCCACTTGAGCAGATGTTCGATCATCATGTTGCAGACAAACCCTACCCCTCGCCTATACTCCAACCCTAGCGGGAAATAGGTTTACGAACCGTTCACCATGGTTGTTAACCAGATATGGGGGAATGGCAGGCCTTTCCTCCAGCCTTCACAAGGGTCGTGACGATGCGTTCTCTGCTTTTCGTTCCCGGGGATTCCGAAAAGAAGCTGGCGAAGGGCTTTGCCTCCCCGGCGGACGGGCTGATCGTCGATCTCGAGGATTCCGTGGCGCCGGGAAACAAGGCCGCGGCGCGGCGCATCGCCTGCGAGTTCATCCGGGCCAACCGGCCGGCCACGCGGGCCGCGATCTATGTCAGGGTGAACGAGATCGGATCCGGCGAACTCGATGCGGATCTGTCCGCCGTCATGGCGGCGCGGCCGGACGGCATCATGCTGCCCAAATGCGCCGCCTTTCACGATGTCGAGCACCTCTCCACCAAGCTGCGGGTGCATGAGGCGGAGAACGGAATCGCGGACGGCGCGACGCGGATCATCCCGCTGATCACCGAAACCGCGGCGGCGGTCCTCGCCGCGCAGAGCTATCGCCCCCACGACCGCCTCACCGGCATGACCTGGGGCGCGGAGGACCTTTCCGCGTCGATCGGCGCGCGGACATCGCGCGACGGAAGCGGCGCCTACACCGATGTGTTCCGCCTCGCCCGCGCGCTGACCCTGCTCGCCGCCTCCGCCGCCGACGCCATGGCGATCGACACGGTGTTTCCGGATTTCCGCAACGAGAGCGGATTCCGCGACGACTGCCTTGCGGCCGAGCGCGACGGCTTCATCGGGAAGCTGGCGATCCACCCCGCGCAGGTGGATGTCATCAACGAGGTCTTCACGCCGTCTCCCGAAGCGGTGGAACGGTCCCGCGCCGTCGTCGAAGCCTTCCGGCAGGCGGGCAACGCCGGCGTCGTGGCCATCGAGGGCAAGATGTACGACAGGCCGCACCTCAGGCTGGCGGAACGGCTTCTCGCCCGCGCGCCGCGCTGATCGCCGGCGTCAGGCCGGCGCGATGAAGGGCTGGTAGATCCGGCGGAACGCCGGCAGCGCTTCCAGCCGCTCCGCATGCGCCTTCAGGGCCGGAAAGGCCGCCATGTCGAACAGGCCGGCATGCGAGGCGTTCAGGTGTCCCAGCGCCGCCGCTACCGCGATGTCGGCATGCCCGATGCGGTCTCCGAACCAGAAGTCCGTCGTCCGCGCGGCGCGATCCGCCTCCAGCACGTCCAGCACGCCGCCGATCTGGGCGCGACAACGGTCGTCCCACAGGGCGGACACGTCCTTGTGCAGCTGCCGCTCGTAGAAAAGGCTGACGGCTTTTTCGGCCATCCCCATTGCCAGCGCCGCAACCTTGATCGCCCGGTGCCGCGCCGGCTCCGCGATTGGAAACATCCGCAATTCCGGCAAAACGAGGCCGTCGATGTAGTCCAGGATGGCGTGGCTGTCGACGACCACGTCGCCATCGGCGAGCACCAGCGTCGGCACGCGCGTCAGCGGGTTGTAGGGACGGATCCTGTCGGCATCGCCGAAGGTCGACCACGGACGATGCTCGAAGGGAATGTCGTAGAGCGTGAGCGCGACGCCCACGCGGCGCACGAAGGGCGAATCGTACTGGCCGATCAGGATCAAGGCTGTTTCCTCTCATCGAAAGCAAAATTCCGCCGAGCCGGCCCGTCAGCCTTCCAGTATCTCCTTCACAACCGTGGCAAGCTGTTTCAGCGAGAAGGGTTTTGGCAGGAAGCCGAATTTCTGGTCGGCCGGCAGGTTCTTGGCGAACGCGTCCTCGGCATAGCCGGAGACGAAGATGAATTTTATGTCGGGCTGGAGCTTGCGCAATTCGCCGAGCAGCGTCGGCCCGTCCATTTCCGGCATCACCACGTCCGAGACGACGACGTCCACCTTGCCTTCGAGCGCATGGAACACCTCCAGCGCCTCGACGCCCGACGAGGCCTCGTGGACGGTGTAGCCGCGCGAGGTGAGCGCCCGCATGCCGCCCATCCGCACGGCATCCTCGTCCTCCACCAGGAGCACGACCGCCGAGCCGGAAAGGTCCTTGCCCTGCTGCTCCTGCGGCTTCGGCTGCGGCGCGGCCTGTTCGGCTTCCGCACCCTCCGGCTGGCCCTGCTTCACCTCGGGGATATGACGCGGCAGGAAAATCCGGAACGTCGCGCCCTTGCCCACTTCCGAATCGCAGAAGATGAAGCCGCCCGTCTGCTTGACGATGCCGTAGACCATGGAAAGGCCGAGGCCCGTCCCCTTGCCGACCTCCTTGGTGGTGTAGAACGGCTCGAATATCTTCTTGATAACGTCCGGCGCGATGCCGGTGCCGCTGTCCTGGACCTCGATCAGCACGTAGTCCGCCGCCGGCAGCTCCCTGTGCGAATAGCGCGCGCATTCGGCGGCGGTGACGTTGCCGGTGCGCACCGTCAGGCTGCCGCCGTCCGGCATCGCGTCGCGCGCATTCACGGCCAGATTGACGATCACCTGCTCGAACTGCCCGATATCGGCGCGCACCGGCCACAGATCCCGCCCATGCTCGATCTTCAGGCTGATCTCGGTTCCGATCAGCCGCGCCAGCAGCATCCGCAGATCGGCGAGCACGTCGGTCAGGTTCAGCACCTCGGGACGCATCGTCTGGCGCCGCGAGAAGGCGAGGAGTTGGCGCACCAGCGAGGCGGCGCGGTTGGCGTTCTGCTTGATGTTCATGATGTCGGCGAAGGACGGGTCCGACGGCCGGTGGTTGGTGAGCAGCAGATCCGTCGCCATGATGATGGCCGTCAGCACGTTGTTGAAGTCGTGCGCGATGCCGCCGGCCAGCTGCCCCACCGCCTGCATCTTCTGGCTCTGCGCCATCTGGCCCTCGAGCGCCTTCTGCTCGGTCGTGTCGACCGCATAGACGATCGCCGCCTCCTCCGCGCTTTCGTCGCCCGTGCCGTCCGCGACGGCGTTGACGTAGAAACGGATGTGCCGCTCCTCGTTGTCGGGAAGCACGGTGTCGATCGGCGCGATGTCCGCCTGGCGCTGCTTGGCGCGCTCCAGGGCCCCGGCGAAGACGCTCCTGTCGCGCGGGTGGATGACGGTGTCGAAGCGCATGTGCCGATCCACCGCGTCCCGGTCGACGACGCTGGCGAAAAGCGACAGGAAGGGTGCGTTCGTCCGCAGGATGCGGCCCTGCTGGTCGATGCCGGCGATCGCCATCGGCGTCGAATTGAAGAAGCGCGTGAAGCGCACCTCCGAGGCCCGCAGTTCCGCTGAGCTGTCCTCGCCCTCCGCGCGGTTGAGCACGATGGTGCGGGTGGCGCCCTGCAACCCGTCCCGGCTCGCCGTCACGCGATGCATGAAACGCACGGGAAGTGCCGCGCCCTTGGCTGTGGAAAGATCGAGGTCGATGACCACGTTGCGCGCCGTACCCGGATCGGCCTTGACGGAACGGATCAGCGCCATGCCGTCCCCGGCGACGAAATCGTGCAGCGAAACGGAGCCGGGGGTGAAGCTCGCCAGATCGATGCCCAGCCATTCGGCAAGAGTGGCGTTGACGTAGGTGATGCGTCCGTCCGGGTCGGCGGCGAAGAACCCTGCCGGCGCGTGGTCGAGGTGGTCGATCGCCTTTTGCAAATCGAGGAAAAACCGCTCCTGCTCCTCGCGTTCCCTTGAAACGTCGGCCAGCTGCCAGGCATGCAGGGGCTCGCGGTGGCCGGGCGCCCGGAAGCTGCGCGCGTGCACCCTGTACCAGTGGGCGCCCGCTTCGCCGCCGGGACGGATCGGCT
Source organism: Hyphomicrobiales bacterium (assembly GCA_017305925.1). GTDB lineage: Bacteria > Pseudomonadota > Alphaproteobacteria > Rhizobiales > Rhizobiaceae > Arvimicrobium. Next base: position 11,449 of record JAFKJW010000198.1, read on the forward strand.
GCTGCAACCGGAACTCGCCGTCTCCCGACTGGCCGTCCGCAATGCCTTTCGTCAGCCGATAGATGATGCCGCCTGCGTCCGGAACATCAGAGAGAAGGCCTTCGAGGCTCTTGAGGTCGGCTGCCGACGTAGCCCCCGTCATATCGCCATAGGCGCGGTTGGCGTAGACGACGCGCCCGCGTGCGTCGCTGATGAGCAGACCCTGCTGGAGGGTGTCCACGAACGCCTTGGACAGTTCGTCCCCGCCCGAGCGCGGCGCAAGCTGGACCAGGCCGACCGCCGTCCCGAAGAGGTAGCCGACGCCGATCATGGCGAGCACGCCGAGCATCCCGAGCAGGAAGGGATTGCCGAAGCGCTCGCGGAAAATCACGAAGACGAAGGCGCCGGCGATGAGGACAAGGATGAAGATGACGAGGCGCGTGATGGCTCCGGGCCGCATCACGTTGTCGACGATCGGAACGGAATTGATATCGTTGCGATTCTCTTTTGCCATCGCCATCCTGACCACCCCGCAGCGGGCTAGCACGGCCTTGCGGGACATTCCAGCGGATGAGCGCGGCGGCTCCTGAAAAAGCCGAACAAAAGGCTTGCGATGGCGCGCGATATTCGCAACTTGTCAATGTCCGGAAGCAACGCCGTTGCCGGCGTAGAGCTCATTGGGGGCGCATGATGATGGATTGGCTGGACAGCGTCGCGGGGCCGCAATACGTGCCGGCCATTCTATGGACGCTGGCCGCCCTCGCCGCGCTCATCGTCGTTCTGCTGCTGGTCAAGCTCTTTCGCCGCGCATCGACCGGGGCTTTCGTCGCCGGCGGGCGCAACCGCAAGACACGGCTTTCGGTGATGGACGCGACCGCGGTGGACAGCCACCGCAGGCTCGTGCTCGTGCGCCGGGACGATGTCGAGCATCTGCTGCTGATCGGCGGCGCCAACGACCTCGTCGTGGAGCAGAACATCCGGCTCGTCGCCCCGACCCGCCGCCCGCCGCCGCCAACACCTGCCCCGCAGGCCGGCGAGCCTGCCGCGCATGCGCCGCCGCGCCCGGCACCGCCGCCTGCCCCTCAGCCCGCGCAGCGGGCGCCCGCGACCGCCGTCGCGCAACGGCACCCTGCCTCCGAGATCAAGGCTGCGCCGCGGCCGATGGTCCAGCCGCGGCCCGCGCCGCCGCAGGAACGCCCTGCCGTCGCCCCGAAGCCTGCCGCCTCACCTGCGCCGCCGCCGCGCCCTGTCCCGCCTGCGGCGGACGATATAGACGATGCGCTGCTTCAGGAACTGGAAGTCACCCTGGACAACGAGCGCGGCCGCACGACGCGCAGCACGGAGGCTTCGCTCGAAGACGAGATGACGCGGCTGCTCGGGGAGCTGTCGAATCCGAAGAAGTAGCCTGAACCGGAAGCCGCTATCCGGCGACCGGAGGGCGGGACGATCAGTCCTCGCGATAAACCTTCTCGCGCCGCTCGTGGCGCTCCTGCGCCTCGATCGACAGCGTCGCGATGGGACGCGCATCCAGGCGCTTCAGCGAGATCGGTTCCCCGGTCTCCTCGCAATAGCCATAGGTGCCGTCGTCGATGCGCTGCAACGCCGCGTCGATCTTCGAGATCAGCTTGCGCTGGCGATCGCGGGCCCGCAGTTCGATGGCGCGGTCCGTCTCCGACGACGCGCGGTCGGCCAGATCCGGATGGTTGGCGTTTTCCTGCTGGAGGATTTCGAGCGTCTCGCGCGCCTCGCGCAGAATGTCGGTCTTCCAGGCCGTGAGCTTTGCCCTGAAGTAGGATTTCTGCCGCTCGTTCATGAACGGCTCTTCCTCCGACGGTACGTAATTGGCATCCACGAGCACGTTCATCGACTCACCCCACGACCCAATTTTTTGGCGCCTATATAGGCGGCGACCTTATGGCGCACAAGAAATATCCCTTCAACCTAAGGTGATTGCCGGAGCGCGAAAAAACACTGCGGCCTGGAAGGCCTCGCCATCTCGTAGGGGATTGAAACATCTAGGGAAATCGCAAAGACAGAGACCAGCGTCATTGCGGCGGCGCGGCCGTGGGTCTATCGTGCCGGCTCCGCGACGGAACGGCAGCCCATGGGTCTCCTCCTGCTTCTCAGACATGCCAAGGCGGCCTGGGCATCTCCCGGAATGAGCGATTTCGACCGCCCGCTCGACGCCACCGGAAAGCTGGAGGCCGAGGCGATCGGCCGCCAGATGCGGGATCGCGGCTTCCTTCCCGATCTTGTCCTATGCTCCCCCGCCGTGCGGACGCGGCAAACCCTCGAAGGTCTGGGCAGGCTCGCCGAATCTGCACGTCTCCTCCATTCCGGGCGACTCTACAGCGGCGACGCGGGCGACTATCTGGACGAGATCCGCGCGGCCGGCGAGGCCTCGGCCGTCCTCCTGGTCGGCCACAATCCGATGATGGAGGACGTCGCCGCCGCCCTGGCGGGAGACGGCGACGGCGCGGCGAGACACGCGCTCGCCTCCGGCTTTCCCACCGGCGGCCTCGCGGTGCTGCACTTCGACGACCCCTTTGCCGCGATCGCGCCCGGCAAGGGCCGGCTCGACGCGTTCCTGCGGCCGCAACGGCGCTGAGGCGGGCCCATTCCAAAACCTTCCGGGCGGACCTATATGGGCAGCCACGAATGGAGCTGCGATTGGCCGCAACAACCAGCCTTGGCGATGAGGCGCTGATCGCGCTCGACACGCTGTCGGAGCGGGCGTCGTCCTTCTTTTCACCATCGATCCGGCTGGGCGTGACCGGCCTGTCGCGCGCCGGCAAGACGGTTTTCATTTCCTCCCTCGTGCACAACATCATTCATGGCGGCCGCCTCACGCTCTTCGAGGCTGCCAAGTCCCGCCGCATCGGCCGCGCCTTCCTGGAAGAGCAGCCGGACGATGCCGTCCCCCGCTTCCAGTACGAGGACCACATCGACGCGCTGGTGAAGGAGCGCGTCTGGCCGGAGTCGACGCGGGCCATCTCGGAATTGCGGCTCACCATCGAATACGAGTCCGCCTCGGCCTGGAACCGCATGTTCTCCTCGGGGCGCCTGTCGGTCGACATCGTCGACTATCCGGGCGAATGGCTCCTCGATCTTCCCCTGCTCGGAAAATCCTACGCGGAATTCTCCCGCGAGGCGTTCGAACTGGCCGAACTGCCGAACCGGCGCGACCTCTCGGAAGCCTGGCGGGCGGCGGCGGCGTCCGCCGCTGCCGCCGATCACGCCGACGAAATGACCGCCAGGCGGCTCGCGGAGAGCTTTACGGCCTATCTGAAGGCCTGCAAGCAGGACGACCGGGCGCTTTCCACGCTGCCGCCCGGCCGCTTCCTGATGCCGGGAGACCTTGAGGGATCGCCGGCCCTGACCTTCGCCCCCCTGCCCGGCACGGATCCGGGCCGCATGCGTCCCGGATCGCTCGGCGCCATGATGGAGCGGCGCTACGAGGCCTACAAGACGCATGTGGTGAAGCCGTTCTTCCGCGAGCACATCGCCCGGCTCGATCGTCAGATCGTGCTGGTCGACGCCATGCAGGCGATGAACGCCGGCCCGGCCGCAGTCGCCGACCTGGAGCGCGCGCTGACCGAGATCCTGGCGTGCTTCCGCCCCGGGCGCGGCAGCTTCCTCACCGACTGGTTCTCGCGCCGGATCGACCGCATCCTCATCGCGGCGACGAAGGCGGACCATCTCCATCATGAAAGCCACGACCGGCTGCAGGCGATCGTGCGCCGCCTCGCCGACCGCGCCATCAAGCGCGCCGACTTCTCCGGCGCCGAGGTCGAGGTGCTCGCCATGGCGGCCGTCCGGGCGACGCGCGAGGGCACGGTGAAGCAGGGGCGCGAGACGCTGCCCGTCATCATCGGCGTGCCGCTCAAGGGCGAAACGATCGACGGAGAGACGTTCGACGGCAGGACGGAGACCGCCATCTTTCCGGGCGACCTCCCGGCGTCGGCCGACGCGCTTTTCGACGAGGGCATGGAAACGGCGATCCGCTTCGTCCGTTTCCGCCCGCCGAAGCTTGAGCGCTCGACCGAGGGGGTGACGCTCTCGCTTCCGCATATCCGGCTCGATCGCGCCTTGCAGTTCCTGCTGGGAGACCGCCTCGCATGACCGAACCCCGCAGGCCGGCCGCCTTCCGCATTTCGCTCGATCCTGTACCGGAGCCCGCCCCGGCCGAGCCGCCCGCGTCGGCCGGCCGCAAGCCGCGTTCCCTGAAAGCGGAACAGGCGGTGGTCGTGCCAGCCGAAATCGACATTTTCGACGCCGAGATCGATTCGCTGGAGCCCCCGCCCCCGCCGCAACCTCGCCGCCGCTCAAAACTCGCCGCGATCTTCTGGAGCGCGCTCGGCGTGCTGGTCAGCCTTGCGGTCGGGCTGTGGGCCGACAATCTGATCCGCAGCCTCTTCGACCGCGCCGGATGGCTCGGCTGGCTGGGCGCGGGGGTCGCCGCGGTCGCGGCGCTGTCGCTGCTCGCCATCCTGATCCGCGAGCTCTGGGCGCTGTCCCGCCTCGCCTCCATGGAAAAGCTGCGGCAGCGCGGCGCCGACGCGATCGCCCGCGACGACCCCAAGGCCGCGCGGGCCGTCGTCGGCGATCTGGTCGGCCTGTTCTCCAGCCGCCCGGACACAGCCGCCGGGCGGCGTACGCTCACGCAATTGCAGGGCGAGATCATCGACGGGGCCGACCTCGTGCGGCTCGCCGAGAAGGAGGTCCTGGTGCCCCTCGACGCGGAGGCGAAGGTGCTGATCCTCGACGCCGCCAAGCGCGTCTCGCTCGTGACGGCCGTCAGCCCACGCGCGCTGTTCGACATCGGCTACGTCCTCTTCGAATCGGGACGGCTGGTGCGGCGTCTCTGCCAGCTCTACGGCGGCCGTCCGGGCATGCTCGGCTTCATCCGCCTGACGCGCGACGTGCTCGCCCATCTCGCCGTCACCGGCTCCATCGCGGCGGGCGACAGCGTGGTGCAGCAGCTCGTCGGCCACGGCCTCGCCGCGCGCCTCTCCGCAAAGCTCGGCGAAGGCGTCATCAACGGCATGATGACGGCGCGCATCGGCGTGGCCGCGATGGAGACGGCGCGGCCCCTGCCCTTCGCGGCGTCGAAACGCCCCGGTCTCGGCGACTTCCTTGCGGCGCTCACGGCATTCAGCGGCAGGAAGACGAGCGCGAAATGATCGTCCCCGCAACACGCGGCGAGACGATCCGTTAACCATTCTTCGTCATGGTTCCGGCAGAAAAACCTGCCCTGTCTGCGTCGGAAATTTGTGATGAAGCGTCTGTTCTTGTCTGCCTGCATGTCGCTTGCGGCTGCCGTCGCGCTGGTGCCGTCGCTCGGGCATTCGGCCGTGGGTGCCGAGCGGGACGGCGCCTTCTTCCGCTCGGTCGCCGGAAGCTGGTCCGGTCCCGGCGAGATCGTCGCAGGAAAATACAAGGGCACGCGATTCGTCTGCACCTTCACGGGCGAACCGAAGAGCGGGGCCCTGGGGCTCTCCCTCGACGGCGATTGCCGCGTCGGCGTCTTCACCCAGAAGATGACCGCCTCGCTGCAGCACGACGGCAGCAGCTACAGGGGCAAGTTCATGGACGGCGCGGCTGGCAAGGGCCTCGACATCACCGCTGGCAACGTCGTCGGCGACAAGGTGGTGCTCTCCGTGAACAGGGCGCAGCTCAATGGCGTCATGCAGGCGCGCGTGCCGGACGCCAACACCATGAAAGTGACCGTCTCGGTGCGGGTCGAGAACAAGCTCGTGCCCGTCATCGGCGTCAGCCTGAAGCGCGTGGACGGCATGACCGTCAGCTCCACCGATCCGAACTGACGCACTCCGCCGCTGGGCGAGCGATTCCTGCCGGCGAATTTTACGGGTGTGCAGCCCGTGCCAAGCTCCCTATGTTCGGCATGGGCGTCCTTCGACCGCCCGCGTTGATTGCACCTAACCGTTCCGGATCGCACATATGGCCGTGGAAGCCTCGGGCAGCGAGCTTGTAAGTGTCGTCGCCCTGCTGGGCGCCGGCGTCATCGCCGTCCCGATCTTCAGGCGCCTCGGCCTCGGCTCGATCCTCGGCTATCTCGCGGCGGGCCTCGTGATCGGCCCGTTCGGGCTGCGCATCTTCTCCGATCCGGCCGCGATCCTGCATGTCGCCGAACTCGGCGTCGTCATGTTCCTCTTCATCATCGGGCTGGAGATGCGGCCGAGCCGGCTTTGGAGCATGCGCCGGCAGATCTTTGGCCTCGGCGTCATGCAGGTCGGCGTGTGCGCGGCGCTCCTCACGCTGGTCAGCTTTCTCGCCGGCTATTCCGTCGTGGCGTCCTTCGTGGCCGGCGCGGGCTTCGTGCTGACTTCCACCGCGATCGTCATGCAGGTTCTGGAGGAACGCGGCGAGCTGTCCTCGCAGAAGGGGCAGCGCATCGTCTCGATCCTTCTCCTGGAAGACCTCGCCATCGCGCCGCTGCTCGCACTGGTCGCCTTCCTCGCGCCGGGCGGCGCCGAAACCGGCATGGCGGAGCGGCTGCAGGACATCGGCATCGGTCTCGCGGCGATCGTGGCGCTGGTCGTGGCCGGCCTCTACCTGCTCAATCCGTTCTTCCGCATCCTGGCCGAGTCGCGCGCCCGCGAGGTGATGACGGCGGCGGCGCTGCTTGTCGTCCTGGGCGCAGCTCTGCTCATGCAGTCCAGCGGCCTGTCCATGGCGATGGGCGCCTTCCTTGCCGGCGTGCTCCTGTCCGAATCGACCTTCCGTCATCAGCTCGAAGCCGACATCGAGCCGTTCCGGGGCATCCTGCTCGGCCTCTTCTTCCTGGCGGTCGGCATGTCGCTCGACCTTTCGGTGGTCTGGCAGAACTGGCGCTCCATCGCCGTCTTCGTGCTGGTCTTCATGGTCACGAAGGCGCTCGGCATCTATCTCGTCGCCCGCATCGCCAGGCATGGCCATGCCGAGGCGCTCGAACGCGCGGTGATCATGGCGCAGGGCGGCGAGTTCGCCTTCGTGCTCTATTCCTCCGCCGTGGCCGTCAACATCATCGACGGTCAGGCCAATGCCACGCTCACCGCGATCATCATCATCTCCATGGTGCTGACGCCGCTCGCCATGATCGGCCTGCGCACCGTGCTGCGGGAGGGCGAGGTGTCGCTGGACGGCGTCGAGGAGGCGGACGGGCTCCAGGCCCGCGTGCTGGTCGTCGGTTTCGGCCGCTTCGGCCAGATCGCCAGCCAGCCGCTCCTGCTGCGGGGTTTCGACGTATCGATCATCGACAACGACGTCGAGATGATCCAGGCGGCCGCGACTTTCGGCTTCAAGGTCTATTATGGCGACGGCACGCGCGTCGACATCCTGCATGCGGCCGGTGCCGGTCATGCGCAGGCGGTGCTCATCTGCGTCGACAAGGGCGAAACGGCCGTCCGCATCGCGCAGTTGCTGAAATCGGAATTTCCGCTGACCAAGGTGATGGCCCGCGCCTTCGACCGGGGCGCGGCGCTCGACCTCATTCATGCCGGCGTCGACTACCAGATCCGCGAAACCTTCGAATCGGCGCTGGCCTTCGGCAAGGAGGTGCTTCAGGAGGTTGGGATCGAGGAGGATGAGGCCGAGGAGGTGATTCTCGACGTGCGCCGCCTCGACGAAGCCCGCTTCGAGGCGCAGCTCGCCGGTGGCATCGCGGCGGGACGCGGCTTCTTCAAGGGCAACATGCCCGTGCCCGCGCCGGTGACGACGCCACGCCGGCCCGGCCGCGCGCTCAACGAGGAGACGGCCGGCATGCTCGGCAAGCAGGCTCAGGAGGACTAGCGATACCATGACGACAGAGGACGCAAGGGCGCTTGCACTCACGCAATTCTGGCGCGAAGCGGGCGAGGACGCCTGGTTCCGCAAGGACGAGGCCTTCGATACGGATTTGCGGGGGCGCTTCCTCGACCTGCATTATGCCGCCGCGCGACGAGAGCTGGACGCATGGTCGGATCACGCCGAAGGGTCGCTGGCGCTGATGATCCTTCTCGACCAGTTTCCGCGCAACTGCTTCCGCGGCACGGCACATATGTTCGCGACCGATCCGCTGGCGCGCCATTTCGCCGGAAAGGCGATCGAAGCCGGCCACGACCTGGCGATAGAGGAGGCGCTGCGCGTCTTCATCTACCTGCCCTTCGAGCATTCGGAGGTCATGGCGGATCAGGAACGGTCGGTGGCGCTCTGCGAAGCCAACTGCCGCGGCTATCTCGAATATGCCGTCGAGCACCGGGAGATCATCGCCCGCTTCGGCCGCTTTCCGCATCGCAACCCCGCGCTCGGCAGGGAGACCACCGCAGAGGAAAGAGCGTTCCTGGATCAGGGCGGGTTCGCCGGCTGACGACTCAGTTCCGCCACCAGTCGGACGGCAGGTCGAGCCGCATGATCCCGCTCGTGTCCATCGCCGCGACGCGCCGCGACGCCGCCTGTCCGCCGACATCGAGAGCGGGCGCGATCTCGGCAAGCGGCACCATCACGAAGGCGCGCTCCGCCATGCGCGGATGCGGCACGGCAAGCCCCGGCTCGTGGATGGCCGCATCGCCATAGGTCAGCACGTCGAGGTCGACGGTGCGCGGCCCCCAGCGCTCGGCGCGCACGCGCTTCAGGCGCCGCTCCGTCTCCAGGCAGAGATCGAGCAGTTCGCGCGGGCTGCGGCGGGTGAGGACGGCTGCCGCGCAGTTCAGGAAATCGGGCTGGTCGAGCTTGCCCCATGGCGGCGTGCGGTAGACGGAGGACACGGCATCGACCCTGGTATCGGCATCGGCATCGATCATCCGCAACGCCGCGGCCATCGCGCCGACCGGATCGCCCAGATTGCCGCCGAGACCGAGATAGGCGAGCCTCTCGTCAGGGGACGACAACTGTCACCTCGACATGATCCAGCACCCCGGCGACCGGCGCATTCGGCTTGCGGACCGTGATCGCGGCGCCGACGATCTGCGGATAGCGCACGATCAGGCCCCGGGCGATCGTCAGCGCCAGCGACTCGATCAGGGCGCGACGCTCGCCGGTGACGATCTTCTCGATCACCTCGAAGGCGACGCCGTAGTCGACCGTGTCCTCGATCCGGTCCGCTTCCAGCGCATCGCCGGGATCGACCGTCAGCTCGGCATCCACATAGAAGCGCTGGCCGAGCCGCTCCTCCTCGTCATGGACGCCATGGCGCGCGAAAAAGGCGCAGTTTTTCATGCGGATGACATAGGTCACGCGGCGGCTCCGAGGGCTTGCTCCCGCGCGATCATAGCATCGGCCAGGGCGAGCGCGTCCTTGCTGAATGCGACATTGTGGACGCGGAACACGGAGGCCCCCCCGAGACGCAGAATGGCGCATGACGCGGCCGTCACCACGTCCCGCTCCTCGGCGGAGCGGCCGGTCACGCTGCCGAGAAAGCGCTTGCGCGACGTACCGACCGCGATCGGCAGGCCGAGCGCCAGCAATTCGCGGAAGCGAAGGATCAGGTCAAGGTTGGATTCGGGTGTCTCCTTGGCGAAGCCGAAGCCGGGATCGAGCAGGATGGAGGAGGACGGCACGCCCGCCTTCGCGGCGAGCGCCAGCGACGCCGTCAGGAAAGCGATCTGGTCGGCGATCGGATCGTCGAGACGCTCGCGGCCGCGGCCGGTGTGCATGACGACGAGGCCGGCGCCGGTCTCGGCGGCCACCCGCGCCATGCCGCTGTCCCTCTGCAGGCCCCAGACATCGTTGACGATGTGGGCGCCCGCCTTGACGGCAAGCGCGGCGGTCTCCGCGCGATAGGTGTCGACGGAAAGCGCTACTCCGTCGCGTCCCGCCAACGCCTCGATCACCGGCAGGATGCGCCGCTGCTCCTCGATGGCGGTGATCGCCTCCGCGCCGGGACGAGTCGATTCGCCGCCGATGTCGATGATGTCTGCGCCCTCCCCGATCATCCGCTCGGCCTGCGCGATCGCAAGGTCGGGCGTCGCGAAGCGTCCGCCGTCGGAAAAGCTGTCGGGGGTCGCGTTGAGCACGCCCATGATGCGGGACGTCGCGCCCAGTTCGAGGTGACGCCCGTGCGCGAGATGCCACTGTTTAGCAATCATTTGTGCCCATGGTGGGTCGAGACGGCCGGCAGTCCCGCCGCCGTTCGCGTGCCTTATCACGAAGCCGAGGCAAGCGCGAAGCGCAAAGGTGAATCCATGAAAACAGCGGCGCTCGCCCTTTTCCTGGCCGTCGGCATCATGCCGGCGAGCGCATCGGAGCTTGCCAAGACCTACACCTATTTCTCCATCCGCGGCGCCACCATGGCCGATATCGACCGGGAACTGGCGCGGCGCGGCCCGAGCGTCGGCGGCGGCAACGAGCGCCATCCCGGCGCGACCCGCATGGAGTTCAGGACGAAGCTCGGCTATGCGGCGACGGGGAATTCCTGCACGATCAGGACGGTCAAGGTCCAGGTCCGCGCCAAGGTCATCCTGCCGCGCTGGTATCCGCCGCGCCGGGCCAGCTTCGAAACGCGCTTCGTGTGGGACACGCTGGCGTCCGATATACGCCGTCACGAGGAGCAGCATGTGGCGATCGCCAACAGCTACGGCCGCAAGCTGGAATCGGCGCTGAAGACGGTCGGCCGGCAGCGCAATTGCGCCATCGCCGGCGAAAAGGCGCAGAAGATCAGCGACCGCATCCTCGGCCAGCACGACCGCGCGCAGCAGCGCTTCGACGCGGCCGAAAGCGCCGGCTTCGAGCGCCGCCTGTCCAAGCTGCTGAAACAGCGGCTGCGCGAGCTGAAGCGGTCCTAACTACGCTCCGGCCGGTTCCGCAACGCCTCCATAAGCCGCACCGCCGCCATCATGTCGGCCTTGCGGAAGGCCCGGCGGGCCGCGGCCTCGGCGTCCTCGCCCCACTGCGCGATGTTCCAGTCCTCGTCGACATGCGCCGCGGTCCAGCCGGCTTCGGCGTCCATCTCGCCGGCCTCGATCGCCAGCGCGATCAGCGCCGATCCGGTCAGTGTCGTCATGACATGCAGGATGGCGAGCGTCAGCGGATCGTTGCGCCGGGCGAGATGCGCGCCGACAGCGCGGATCGATTCGCGCGGCTGCTCGACATGCATGACGCCCTCAGCGAGGAAGAAGCGCGCGCCGAGCGCCTCGCGCGCCCAGTCCAGCACCGGATCCCACAGTTCGGCCTGCCGCGCCACGAGGCGCTCCGGCGCATCGGCACGATAGAAGACCAGATCGCTGGACGCGAAACGCAGAATGTCCTCAAGCACCGCCTGGGGATCCGCCGCAACGCCATCGATTGCCGTATTGACCAGCCTGAGGACGGGCATCGTCACTGGATCGATCGTTTCGGCTTGGCCGTCGAATTCCGCGGCGACGAGGCCGGCCGCCTCTGCCGTCGGCAGGAGAAGGACGGAACGGCCGGGCGTCCGTACGGGCTTGCCGTCCAGTTCCACCGTGAAGCCGCCTTCTGCCGTTCCCACGGCGGCCGATTTGTAGAAGCGCCGGACCGCGCTTGCCTTCATCTGGTTGCGCGCGCGCTGCGTCGGGTCGGGATCCGAAAGATGTTTTCCCGCTTCGAGGTCGTTCAGGATCTCACGCATCGGACAAGCTCCGCGCCCGCGCCGGGCGATTGACGACGAACAGGCCTGCCGCGATCAGCGCCAGCGCCGCGAAGATCCGCCACGACAGCGGCTCGCCGAGCAGCACGCCCCCGCAAAGCACGCCGAACGCCGGCGTGAGGAACGTGAAGCTGGAAAGGCCCGCAGCGGGATAGCGCCGCATCAGCCAGAACCATATCACATAGGTGACGCCGACGATGTAGACAGCCTGGAAGAGCAGCGCCCCCGTCGCCAGCCCGCCGGCATCCCGGACGACCGGGCCGGACAGCAGGAGGAGCGGCGCGGTGGCGACCGCCGAGACCGCGAGCTGATAGAGCAGCACCTTCTCCGCACTCGCGGAATTGAGCCGGCCGCGCTTTATGCAGAGGATCGTCACCGCCCAGAAGATGCCTCCTGCAAGGCTGAGAAGATCGCCCTTGATCATGTCGGGCCCGATCCGGCCGAGCTTGTCCGAAAAGACCAGCGTCACGCCGCCGAATGCGAGGACAAGGCCTGCGAGCTTGCGGCCCGTCATGCGCTCGCCGAGCACGAAATGGGCACCGACCAGCACCCAGAACGGCATCGTGTTCACCAGAAGCGCGCTGCGCCCGACGCTCGTATAGTCGAGTCCGATGAAGATGCAGGCGAACTCGGCACCGAAGAGCAGCCCGACGACGATCCCCGGGACCAGCGTTCCGTCGTTCCCGAAAAGCCTGATGCCGCGCAATCGGCACCACAGCAGGACCACCACGCAGGCGATGGCCGAACGCACCACGGATACGAAGAGCGGATCGAACCCGTGATTGGCGAGTTTGCCGGCGACGCCGTTCAGCCCCCAGGAAAAGGTGAGGAGCACCATGAGCGCCGCTGCCGCGGCGTCGACGCCGTCTCGCCTGTCGAGGGCGGCGTCCGTCACGCCACGGGCTCCGCTGCCGCCTCGTCGAAGCCGAGCAGGTTCCAGCTCTGGCGCATATGCGGCGGCAGCGGCGCGACGACATCGACCACGCCGCCGTCGGGATGCGGAATGACGATCCGCCGGGCATGCAGGTGCAGCCGGTTCTGGATGCCGCCCGGAAATTCCCAGTTGATATCCGCCTCGAAATATTTGGGGTCGCCGATGATCGGATGGCCGATATGGGCGGCATGGACGCGCAACTGATGGGTGCGTCCCGTATAGGGCTCCATCTCCAGCCAGGCGAGGCTCTGGCCCGCCTGCTCCACGACGCGATAGAAGGAGACGGCGTGGTCGGCGCCTTCTTCCCCGTGCTTCGCCACGCGCATGCGGTCGCCGTCCGCGGTCGGTTCCTTCACCAGCCAGGTCGATATCTTGTCCTGCCGCTTCTTCGGCACGCCCTTCACGAGGGACCAATAGGTCTTCTTCGTCTCGCGCGCGCGAAACGCCTCGGCAAGCTTCATCGCGGCGAGCCGCGTGCGCGCCACGACCAGCACGCCGGACGTGTCGCGGTCGAGCCGATGCACCAGCCGCGGCTTCTCGCCCTTCTTGTTGCGCCAGGCCTCCAGCATGCCGTCGACGCTGCGCGTCACGCCCGAACCGCCCTGCACCGCCAGGCCGGAAGGCTTGTTGAAGACGAAAACCTTCGGATCCTCGTGCAGCAGCATCTTCGCCAGAAGTTCGCCGTCGCCGCTTCCCTTGATCGTATTGACGGTGAGATCGCCGCCGCCCTTGCGGTCGACGCCGAGCGGCGGAACGCGCACCACCTGCCCCGGCTCCATGCGCGTGTCCGATTTCACTCTGCCGCCGTCCACGCGGATCTGGCCGGACCTGAGGAGTTTCTGGAGATGCCCGAAGCCCAGCCCCGGGAAATGGGCCTTGAACCAGCGGTCGAGGCGCATGCCGGCCTCACCCTCCTCCACTTTTATCTGCTCTATTCCTGCCATGGTTCCGACGATCCGACTTGCGCAGCCGGCAGATAGCATCCCCGGAAGCTTCGTGCGAGCCGGAAGCTCATCGGACGGGAGGATCGCCCGAAAGCACCGCCGAGGGCGCGACGGAGCGCCATGCCTCTCAAGCAATTGCCCGGTGCTTACCGAGAGGCTTTTCTATTCGGTCACGCCGGCGACGCGAGACAGCCCGACGCGCTGCAGGGCGGGGATCGATGTGATGGCGCGCAACGCGACGTTCCGCGCCGCAGCCAGCGCCGTGCTCTGGGTCTGGGCCATCGACAGGAACCTCTCACTGAACCGGATCCAGCGGGCGCCGACCGGATGACGCTCGGCGTTGTAGGCGTCCAGCGTATCTGCGCCGAGACAGCGCGCAAAGCACACGGCATCCTCGATCCCGAGGTTCATGCCGCGCCCGCCGACCGGCGAATGCACATGCGCGGCGTCGCCGCCGATGAAGACGCGGCCTTCCCGGTAGGCCGTGGCCAGCTTGACGCTGACATGGAACGTGTCGACGAGAAGGACCCTTTTCTCCATTCCGGCAAGGCCCGGGACACGGGCGACCGCGTCGCGCGTGTTGGAGATGATGCGGTAGCGCCGGGGCGCGATGGGAATGATGAAGGCGACGTCGCCTCCCGCATGCAGGAAGGCATGCGCCGTGGCTTCGGGGTCGGACCAGGCGGGGATCTCGACGTCGGCGATGCTCCACAGCCGCTCATGTATGTAGCCGTCGAAGCCGATGCCGGCCGCCTGGCGCGTCGCGCTGTGCGAACCGTCCGCGCCGAACACATAGGCGCAGGTCTCGGCGCTCTCTCCGCGCGCATCCCGCAGCGTCACCTCCACGTCGTCGTCTCGCTGCGCCAGCCCGACGAATTCGGTGTTGCGCCGGACCTGCACGCCGAGCTCGGCCAGCCTGTCCACCATGATCTGCTCGGTGCGGCTCTGCGGCAAAGAAAGCAGGAAATTGTAGCGGTGGGGGATGAGCGACAGATCGATCGCGCCGATCAGCTCGCCCTCCACGGAAATGAACACCGTCTGAAGACGGATACCCTCGGCGAGCAGGCGTTCGGCAACGCCGCAGGGGTGCAGCAGGTCGAGGCTGTGGGAACTGATGCCCACCGCCTTCGCGAGCGGGGTCACCACCGCATTGCGCTCCACGATCGTGACGGATCGGCCCTGCCGGGTCAGTTCGAGCGCCGCGGTCAGTCCGGTCGGGCCCGCGCCGACAATGAGCACCCTGTCGCGATCACCCATTGCTCAATCCTGCGAGTTGCGTTCGCGGCGCAGCTTCGACCAATAATCGAGCCGTTTCCTGATCTCGCGCTCGAAACCGCGATCCGGCGGCTCATAGAATGTCTGCCGTCCCATCTTCTCCGGAAAATAATCCTGCCCGGAAAACGCATCCGGCTCGTCATGGTCGTAGCGGTAACCGGCCCCGTAGTCTTCCGCCTTCATGAGCTTGGTCGGCGCGTTCAATATGTGCTTGGGCGGCAGCAGCGAGCCGTGCTGCTTGGCGGCCGCGATGGCGGCCTTGAAGGCCGTGTAGACGGCGTTCGACTTCGGCGCCGTCGCCAGATAGACGCAGGCCTGCGCGAAGGCGAGTTCACCTTCCGGCGATCCGAGATAGTCGTAGGCATCCTTGGCGGCGTTCGCCACAACCAGGGCCTGCGGATCGGCGAGGCCGATGTCCTCCACCGCCATGCGCACCAGCCGCCGGCCGAGATAGAGCGGGTCCTCGCCCGCGTCGAACATGCGCGCCAGATAATAGAGGGCGGCATCCGGGTCCGAGCCACGCACGGATTTGTGCAGCGCCGAGATCAGGTTGTAATGACCGTCCTGGCCCTTGTCGTAAATCGGCGCGCGGCGCTGGACGATCTTCTGGAGTTCTTCGGCGTCGAAAATTTCGCCCGGCCGCGCGGCGCGCCACACCTCTTCGGACAGGGTCAGCGCGGCGCGTCCGTCGCCGTCGGCCATGCGCAGCAAAACCGCGCGGGCCTCCGTATCGAGCGGCAGCGGCCTGCCCTCGACTTCTTCCGCCCGCGCGATGAGCTTCGACAGGCTTTCTTCGCCCAAAGCATGGAACACGAGCACCCGCGCCCGCGACAGAAGCGCGGCGTTGAGCTCGAAGGACGGATTTTCCGTCGTGGCGCCGACAAGGATGACGGTGCCGTCCTCCATGACCGGCAGGAAGGAATCCTGCTGGGCGCGGTTGAAGCGATGGATTTCGTCGACGAACAGCAGGGTCTGGCGGCCGCTGGTGCGCCTTAGCCGCGCCGCCTCGAAAACCTTCTTCAGGTCGGCGACGCCCGAAAAAATCGCGGAAATCTGCTCGAAGGCAAGATCGGTCTCACCGGCCAGAAGCCGCGCCACCGTCGTCTTGCCGGTGCCGGGCGGCCCCCAGAAGATCATCGAGCCGAGCGAGCCGGAGCGGATCAGCCGCGTCAGCGCCCCGTCTTCGCCGGTCAGATGCTCCTGGCCGACGACATCGGCGAGCACGGCCGGACGCAGCCGGTCCGCCAGCGGACGATAGGAGGGCGCCACGCTCTCTCGCGCCGGCTGCTCAAGGGGACCAAAGAGATCGGCCATGCCGGTCTATATCGGGCGCGCCGGTCAGTAACGCAACATCTGCTTCATGACGCGGCCGTCGCGTTCCATGGTGAAGCGCCACCAGCGCGTGTTCTGCGAGGCCGCCTCCTTCAGCTTCTCCGGCGTATCGACGACCTCGCCATTCACCTCGCGGATGACGTCGCGCGGCTGAAAGCCGAACTGCCCGGCCGGCGAGTTGCGCTCGACATCCGTCATTGCCACGCCCTTGCCCTGCGAACGGATGTTGAGCCGTTCGGCAAGGCGCGGCGAGAGTTCCGCCACCGTCGCGCCGGCGAACGGGCTGTCGCCGTCGATGGTGATCTCCGCCGAAGACTGGCCCGCCGGCGCAAGGCCGAGCGTCACCGCCACCTCGCGCTGCTCGCCGCCGCTCAACACGCCGAGCTTGATCGTGGCGCCCACCGCCTGCGTCGCCAGCCGATATCCGAGCGCGTCCACATGCTCGATCGGAACGCCGTTCATGGTGAGCACGATGTCGCCCGGCTTCAGCCCGGCCGCCTTCGCCGGGCCACCCTCCTCCACGGAGGAGACGATCGCCCCGCTCGGCTGCGTCATACCGAGCGCCTCGGCGATCTGCGCCGTCACGGCGTCGAAGGTGGCGCCGAGGTAAGGACGCTCGAAATAGTCCTTGCCGGCCTTCGCCGAGGCGACCACCGCGCGCACCATGTTGGAGGGAATGGCGAAGCCGATGCCGATCGAGCCGCCGCTGCGGCTGTAGATCGCGGTGTTGATGCCGACGAGCCGGCCGCCCATGTCGACCAGTGCCCCGCCGGAGTTTCCGGGATTGATCGCCGCATCCGTCTGGATGAAGAATCCGAAATCCGACACCCCGATATGCGAGCGCGCCAGCGCCGAGACGATGCCGCTGGTGGTCGTCTGCCCGACGCCGAAGGGATTGCCGATCGCCAGCACCAGATCGCCGATCTCGATCGCGTCCGAATCGCCGATCGGCACGGTGGGAAACGGCTGCGCCGCATCGATCTTCAGGACCGCGAGGTCCAGCGCCTCGTCCTTCAGAAGCACCTTGCTCTGGAACTCGCGCCCGTCCGCCAGCGCCACCTTCAGTTCGTCGGCATTGGCGATCACATGATAGTTGGTGACGACCAGCCCGCTCGCGTCGACGATCACGCCGGAGCCCAGCGACTGCTGGACGCGCGGCGTCATCTGCCCGCCGCCGAAGAATTCCTCGAAGAAGGGATCGCCGGCAAACGGCGACACCGCCTTCGGCTTCTTCGTGGCGTAGACGTTCACCACCGCGGGCGTCGTCTTCCTGACCAGCGGCGCGAAGGAAAGCTGCATGTCCTCGCGGCCGAAAGGCACGCGCCTGGCCGGCTCCGGCGCGGTCGCTCCGTCCTGCGCGCCGGACGGCGGCGTGGCGGCGCCGTCGTCGGAGCCGCGCAGCAATTCGTTCATGATGTCGCCGAGCACGTTGCCGTTTTCAGCCGCGCCCACGCCGGCAATGCCTGCACCAAACGTCAGAAGCAGAACGGCAATCATGAATTTCAAGCGTGCGGTCGGCATGGCGACTCCCCGGTTCCGAACCCGCTAGATGAGCGATCATTGTGCAAATTGAAAGACCGCATGAAACCTTCCGTTTACCGACATCGGAGCTTTCTCCCGGCATGGGCGGGTCTTTCCACTTCAGGAGGTATAAAGTGGCCGCCGCAACGCGGGCCGGCCTGGCGATGAACGACTCGATATCCGTCACGGACACCGCAAATATTCCGCCCGCCGCCGTCCGGAGGGCGAAGGCACAGCCGCGTTCCCCGGCGCGCGAGCATGTCGACTACATCGAATATTTCCGCGCCGTGGCGATCGTCCTGATCGTGGCCGGCCATGCCATGGATCTCTCCTGGGCGCATCTGCAAGGCGGGCCGATCGCGGGAAAGGAGGCGCTCGGGATCGTCTCGGCTCTCATCGACGGCGGAACGTTCTATTTCGTCTTCATCTCCGGATTCCTCTACCGCCTCGTGTTCCATGGGCGGGTGAAATACGCCGATTTCATGCGCAAGAAGGCGGTGAACATCGGCCTTCCCTATCTGATCCTGGGCATACCGCTGGCCTTCTACCAGATGTTCGCCTCCGGCTTCCACGCGACGCTCTACAAGCATGACGCGGTCCTGGGCACGAACTATTTCGTGGACGTCGTCACGCAGCTTGCCACCGGCGAGATGATGACGGCCTACTGGTACATTCCCTTCATCTTTCTCGTCTTCGCGGCATCGCCCCTGTTCGATCGCTTCATAGAGCTGTCCCGGAGCCGGCAGATCGTGATCCTCCTCGGCTCGCTCGCCGTCGCCTTCTGGGTGCACCGGCCCTATGAAAGCCTCGATCCTTTTCATTCCTTCCTCTACTTCGTGAACATGTACCTGTTCGGCATCATGGTCTGCGGAGAGAGGCACCGCCTGATCAAGCTGCTGCGCAAGACGCCGGTGCTCATCCTGCTTGCCGTCATGCTGGTCGGGATCGCGCTCGCGCAGGAATTCGTCTTCCATCAGATCAGCAACATCGAACGCATCCAGGGCGAGGGATGGATGCCCAAGGGCTTCGACGCGATGCTCGTTCAGAAATATGTGGGCGTGCTGTTCTTCTGCGGCCTGCTGGCCCGCTGGGGTGACCACCTGGCCGCACCGTTCCACGCGCTCGCCAATGCCAGCTTCGGCATGTATTTCGTACACGGCATCATCCTTGCGGCGATGAGCCATTTGCCGGCCGCGGCATCGCCGCGCTTCGCCTTCTCGCCGGCGGTCTTCCTGATCTATGCGACGGTCACGGTCTTGCTGAGCTACGCGACCGTGCGCACCGCCCGAGCGCTGCTCGGCCCCCGCAGCCGTTACATTATCGGCAGTTGAACCTACGGGCGCCGCCGGATTTCAGCCGTTCGGCGCCCTTACGGCGTCGGTCGCCGCCATCGCCGCCTTCAGCCTGTCGTCGCGGTCGTAGATGTCGTCGAAATACTCGACCTTGCCTTCTGCATTCGGCCAGGCCGTGAAATAGGCCACATAGACCGGAATGGTGCGTGTCACCTTCTCGCTCGAATGGCCACGCTTCAGCTTGTCGGCCACATAGTCGCGCGACTTGCCGAGCACCGCGGCGGCCATGCCGCGCGGATCCTGAAGGCGGACGCAGCCGTGGCTGAAGGCGCGCACGTCGCGGTTGAACAGCGCCTTCTGCGGCGTGTCGTGCATGTAGATGGCATGCTTGTTGGGGAAGAGAATCTTCAGTTCGCCGAGCGCATTCGCCTCGCTGGGCGCCTGCCTGACGCTGTAGGGGATCCTGCTGCCATAGGCGCCCCAGTCGATCGACGCGGAGCTGACCCTCCTGCCCTTGGCATCGGTCACTTCATAGCCCGAGCGGTCCAGATAGCCGGGATCGCGCCGCAGCCGCGGCAGCATCTCGTTGACAAGGATCGATTGCGGGATTCCCCAGTAGGGATTGAAGTCGACCTGCTTGATCTGGTCGTAGAAGAAGCTCGTCTGGTTCGAGGGCCGTCCCACGACGGTGCGCGTCTTGAGCTTCTCCACCCCGTCCTCGAAATAGCTGGCGGTGAAGGACGGTTCGTTGATGAACACCCGCGTGTCGCCGAGCGTGGACGGGAGCCAGCGCAGCTCCTCCAGCGCAAGCCGCAGCTTGGCCACCCGGTCGGCGTCCGATTGTCCCGCGAATTTCGCGACGGTGCGAGGACCGATCACCCCGTCCGCCTTCAGCCCGACGGACTTCTGGGCCGCCTTGATGAAGGGAACGAGGTCCGGCACGTATATCTCACCCGTTCCGTAGGCGGCCAGCACGTCCGCATGGTCGGCCGCGAGCGCCGGGTCCCCGTTCGCGGTGATCAACCGGATCAGCTTGGGGAGCTCCGCGCTCGTCTCGTCCGGACGCAGCAGGAGCCTGGGATCGACGACGATCTCCTCCCGGGCGCTCGCCGACAGCGTCTCAAGTTCGGCGCGCAGGATCCGGTATTCGGGAGCCTGCGGGTGGAAGGATTCCATGTAGGACGCGACGTCCTGGCTGCCCGCGAGCGCCTTCAAAACACCGACCAGATCGAGCGGCTTCGCCGGAAAATCATAATAGCCCGAGATCAGGTTAGGATTGATGCGTCCGTTCTGAACGTCGCGCACATAGCGCAGCACCCTGGCGGACATCGTCATCTCGAAGCGCGCCAGCTCGGCCAGGCGACTGCCGGTGGCGTCCATCGAGAAAGCGGGCGACGGGACCGACACCGCGTATTGCGCCGGGAGCAAGCCATGGCTCGCAGCCTCGCCCAGCACGCGCACCGCATCCGCCGCCCGGCTGTTGGCGCTGAAGCCGTTCACCCAGATGAATTCCGGATTGGCCGCATAATAGTCCGACATCGCCTTGGCGATGTCCTTCTCGGCGTAGAGGTCGAAGTTTTTCAGCCCGGCCGCGGCCTCGCGGAAATTGGAGAGCACCGCCATCGGCCCGAACGCGGCCGTCTGGGGCAGGCTCTCCAGCGCCGAAAAGTCGACCTTTTGCAGCGGATCCGCCTTGTAGGTGTAGTAGATCGGTCCGCTTATCTTCGCCGCTGGGACGACTTTCGCCGCCTTGCGCGGCGCCGCATCCGGCGCCACGCGAACAGCCGGAACTTCCTCCACGCGGCTCGACCGATGTTTGATCGGGCCGCCGAACAGGATTTCGAGCAGGTTGGCCGCGTGGCCCGAGCCGGGCGCCAGCATCACGGACAGCGACACGAGCGCGCCAAGCGCAAACGAATCCCCGGAGCGCGCCATAGTCCCACCTTCCATTGATCGCGGCCGACACTCATATACCAGCACGGCCGAATATTGAATTCTCGACACCACCAGTCGCACGAATTCGTGAAGGATCTTCGTGGACCGTCGTCCAAAGGCGACAGCCCGCCGCACGGCGGATCAGCCGCGCGCCAGGCCCTTCTGCTCCAGCTCGGCCAGATAGCCCGCCCACCTCTCCTCGCGCTCCTGCCCGAGCGTGTGCAGATAGGTCCAGGTATAGATGCCGGAATCGTGACCGTCGTCGAACCGGATCCGTACCGCATAGTTGCCGACCGGCTCCATGCCCGCGATCGCGACGTTGCGCTTGCCGGGAACCGTCACCCGCTGCTCGGGCGAATGGCCCTGGACCTCGGCCGAGGGCGACAGCACGCGCAAAAGCTCGGCGGACAGTTCGAAGGGCTCTTGGCCCGCATAGGTCACGGTCAGCAGCCTGCGGTCCTTCGACACGCGCAATTCCCTGGGAGCGCTCATGACCGGCGGTTTAGGCCCGCGACGGGCGCGCGTCAAACCGGCGCCGCGAACCCGTCAGCGGTCGTCGTCCGCGATCGGATGCGCGCGCAGGAACGCCAGGGCCGCCCGCTTGAAGGTCGGATCCCCGACCGAGAGCATGTGGTCGCGCCCCTCTATGTCGAACGCCTCGGCATCCGGCATGAGCACGGCCAGTTCTTTCCCGCTGCCGGCGATGTCGTCCTTCGTGCCGACGGCCACGAGCGTGGGCTGGGCGATCCGGCCGACGTCGGCGGCCGTGATCAGCGTCCGCGACGTCTCGATGCAGGCGGCGAGCGCGCGGCGGTCGCTCTTCGTCTGGTCGGCGAAGGTCCTGAACATGCGGGCACGCTTGTCCGGGATCGTTTCCGGATCCTCCGCTTTCAGCGCCTCCGCCACCTCCTCCCAATTCCCGACGCCGGTGATCATGCCGATGCCGAGCCCGCCGAGGATCAGCGTGTGGACGCGCTCGGGACGTTCCAGCGCCAGGAAAGCGGCGACCCGCGCGCCCATCGAATAGCCCATGACATGGGCCGAGCGTATTCCCAGATGGTCGAGCAGGGCTGCGGCGTCGCCTGCCATGTTCTCCGGCGTATAGTCCTCGGGCCGGTAGCTTTTGGAGGAGTCGCCGTGCCCCCGGTGGTCGAAGCCGACAACCCTGTACCCCGCCTCCGTCAGCGTCCTTACCCAGCCGGGCGAAAGCCAATTCACCCGGTAGCTGGACGCGAAGCCGTGAACGAGCAGGACAGGCTCCGCGCCTTCCGGGCCACTGTCGGCATAGGAGAGCTCAAAACCGTGATGGGAAAACATCGTCATCGAGAAATACCGCCGCCGTCAATCCGCAAGGCCGTCGACCGCGTCGATCCTCGGATGACGGACCAGCGACCCCTTGCCGATCCCTGCCTTCCCGGCCGTTCCGGCCGTCAGCTCCAGCACGAAGCGAACGGGATCGCCCGGCGTGATCAGCGCCTCCGACATCGGCTCGCCCCGGCGAACCGCCCTGACGCGGCCATCCTCGCCGATGAAGACGAGGTCGAGCGGCAATATCGTGTTCTTCATCCAGAAGCCGACCTGCCGGGTCTGCTCGAAGACGAACAGCATGCCGTGGTCGTCCGCCATGCTCTCGCGGAACATCAGGCCACGACCCCGCTCCGCATTGTCGTCCGCGATCTCGATGCGGAAAACGGCCTTGCCCCGGGGCGTATCGACCACCAGAGGGTGCGGATCGACCGGCAGGATCATCGCCTGGCCTTCCGCCGCGAGACAGGTGCCGCCGGCGCACAGCACCAGGACAAGCATCATCGCGCGGATGAGATTACGCTGAAAAAACTGCAACATCGGGGCGGCCCGGTTGGCGCCGCTCAGTGCGAGACCGGCAGGGTTCCGATATCGGGGTGAATTTCGGCGGCCATAAGGCCTTTGTCGCCCCGCCCGAAGCGGCAAAGCACGACTTGCCCAGGGCGCAGCTCCGTAATGCCGTAGCGCCGCAGGGTCTCCATATGGACGAAGATATCCTCCGTCCCGTCGCCGCGCGTCAGGAATCCGAAACCCTTGGTGCGGTTGAACCACTTGACCAGCGCCCGCTCCAGGCCGCTCTCGGGCTGCACGACGACATGCGTGCGGGCCGGCTGCTGCTCGGCCGGATGCACAGCCGTCGACACGTCCATCGACAGGACCCGGAAAGCTTGCAGCCCGCGCTCCCCCTGCTTGACCAGGCAGGTCAGGCGCGCGCCCTCCAGCGCGGTCTGATATCCGTCGCGGCGCAGGCAGGTGACATGGAGCAGGATATCGCCCATGCCCGAAACATCCGGAAGAATGAAGCCATATCCCTTGGCTACATCGAACCATTTGATCGCGCCGGAAACCTCCACCAGATCGGCGGCGTCGCCGCTCGGGTTCAGCGAATCATGCTCCGTCAGTTCCTGCCCCGTCCAGGAGGCCTTGTCCCCCATTCAGAACACCCCTTCGCAATCCACGCCTGCACTGATTCTTGCCAGGAGATTAAGACCGCAGGCCTCCGGCTGTGCAAGGGCTCCGGCGAATTTTTCAAGAATTGTAACAAATCCGTTTCGGTCGGTCACCAGGGCGTGACGCGCCTGTTGCCGGCCATGTCGCAGACGCCCTATGCTATGCGTCCAACCGGGCAAGAAAAGGAGACGCCATGCGTTATTTGCACACGATGGTCCGCGTCACGGACCTCGACCAGTCGCTCGATTTCTATTGCAACAAGCTCGGCCTGAAGGAAGTGCGCAGGATGGAGAACCAGCCGGGACGGTATACGCTGGTTTTCCTCGCGGCGCCGGAGGACGAGCAGAGCGGGCTGGCGGCGAAGGCGCCGCTGGTCGAACTGACCTACAACTGGGATCCGGAAGACTACAAGGGCGGCCGCAATTTCGGCCACCTCGCCTATGAGGTGGACGACATCTACGCCACCTGCCAAAGCCTCATGGACGCCGGGGTGACGATCAACCGCCCGCCGCGCGACGGCAACATGGCCTTCATCCGGTCGCCCGACGGCATTTCCATCGAACTGCTCCAGAAGGGGCCGGCCAAGGAAAAGGCGGAGCCCTGGGCCTCGATGGCCAACACCGGAAGCTGGTAGCGTCCGGGCCTTGCGCGGCGCCGGCGGCGTGCTAACACCCGCAGCCGGCGTGCCGCTCCGGAGCCGGCCTTGCGAGGGGATGGTCATGAAGGACGTGCTCAAGGAGCTTGAACGCCGCCGCGAAGCGGCGCGCATGGGCGGCGGCAAGGCGCGCATCGATGCGCAGCACGCCCGCGGCAAGCTGACGGCGCGCGAACGCATCTCCGTCTTCCTCGACGAAGACTCCTTCGAGGAGTTCGACATGTTCGTGGAGCACCGTTCCACGGATTTCGGCATGGAGACGTCGAAAGTCGCGGGAGACGGCGTCGTCACCGGCTGGGGAACGGTGAACGGCAGGCCGGTATTCCTCTTCGCCAAGGACTTCACCGTCTTCGGCGGCTCGCTGTCGGAAGCGCATGCGGAGAAAATCCAGAAGGTGCAGGATATGGCGCTGCGCAACCGCGCGCCGATCATCGGCCTTTACGACGCCGGCGGCGCGCGCATCCAGGAAGGGGTGGCCGCGCTCGGCGGCTATGCCGAGGTGTTCCAGCGCAACGTGCTCGCCTCAGGCGTCATCCCGCAGATCTCGGTCATCATGGGGCCATGCGCGGGCGGCGACGTCTATTCGCCCGCCATGACCGACTTCATTTTCATGGTGCGCGACACCTCCTACATGTTCGTCACCGGCCCGGACGTGGTGAAGACCGTCACCAACGAGACGGTGACGGCGGAGGAACTCGGCGGCGCTTCCGTCCACACTACGAAATCCTCCATCGCCGACGGCGCCTACGACAACGACGTCGAGGCGCTTCTCCAGATGCGGCGGCTGGTCGATCTGCTCCCGTCCTCCAACACGGCGGAAATCCCCGAGGTCGAATGCTACCAGTCCGTCACCGACAACGACATGTCGCTCGACCGGCTCGTCCCCGAAAGCGCCAACAAGCCCTATGATATCAAGGAGCTGATCCTGAAGACCGCCGACGAGGGCGATTTCTTCGAAATCCAGGCTTCCTTCGCGAAAAACATCGTCACGGGCTTCGGCCGCGTCGAGGGGCGCACCGTCGGCTTCGTCGCCAATCAGCCGATGGTGCTGGCGGGCGTGCTCGATTCCGACGCCAGCCGCAAGGCGGCGCGCTTCGTGCGCTTCTGCGACTGCTTCAACATTCCGATCGTCACCTTCGTCGACGTTCCAGGCTTCCTGCCGGGCACGGACCAGGAATATGGCGGGCTGATCAAGCACGGCGCCAAGCTGCTCTTCGCCTATGCCGAGGCGACGGTGCCGAAGGTCACGGTCATCACCCGCAAGGCCTTCGGCGGCGCCTATGACGTCATGGCCTCGAAACATCTGCGCGGCGATATGAACTACGCCTGGCCGACGGCGCCGATCTCGTGGCGGCCGAGCGCGGCTATGTCGACGAGGTGATCATGCCGCATTCGACGCGCCGCCGCGTCTCCCGCGCGCTGAGGATGCTGCGCAACAAGGATCTCGGGAACCCCTGGAAGAAGCACGACAACATCCCGCTCTGAGGCGAGGGCGAAAGCCGCCGTGTCCGCTCCAGCGGCTTACATCGACTTCGGCAGGTAGCGCCAGCAAATCACCCCGCAGACGGCGCAGAACAGCCCGAGCGTGGCGAAGACAGCGCCGATGCCGAAGAAGGCGAGCACGATCGAATAGACGAGCGGCGGCATCAGTTCCGAAAGATCGAGATAGGTGCGGTAGACTCCGGTCATCTCGGCGCGCTCGCGCGGTCTCACGGCGCGGAAGAAAGCCGTGGAGCCGATGGCGTCGAGCGCGATCGTGAAGACGGTGCAGGCGAGCAGGAAGACGGCGGCCAGGAGCGGCAGGCCTTCGCCGCAGGCCCCGGCGGCGAGCAGGCCGGCGGTCATGCCGGCGAAGGCCAGCGACATGACGCGGCGGGCACCGAAACGGCGGCCGATCCTGCCCCAGAAAAGCGCGCAGAACAGCATCGCGTTGCCCGCCGAGACCAGGAGGCCGCCGGCAAAGCTGCCCTGCCCCGACACCACCATGAGGATCGGCCCGTAGACGAAGAAGGTGCTCCAGAAGCACGAGCGCCCGAAGGCGATGAGCCAGGCCAGCCGCAGGCGCGGCTGGCTCAGGAAGCGCCCGACGCTCCTCAGGGGATTGACCTCCTGCTTCGCCTTGCCGCCAGCGCGGATCGCCGTGTTCTCGGAGAGGCGGTAGAACCAGAAAAGCGCCAAGAGCGCGATCGAGCAGACCGCCGAGGCCGCATAGGGCGCCGCCAGCCCCAGTCTCGTGTAAAGCGCCACGCCCGCGGCCGGGCCGATCGTCCAGCCCAGCGTCGACCACGCCATGCGCAGCGATTCCGACTGCATGAACTTGGTCTTGTGGATGTGGTCCATGATGTAGAGGTTGAGCCCCAGCGCGAGCGCCCCTGCCCCGGCCGAGCGGCACAGTTGCCCGATGACCTGCCCCGTCAGCGTATGGGTGGCGAGCGCGGCCGCAGCGGCGATGAGCAGGGCCGCGCCCATCGAATAGACCCAGCGCCGCGCAAAGGTGCGAAGCAGCAGCGGCGTCGTCAGCGTGATCAGCAGCGCGAAGACCGAGACGCAGGTGTAGAGCAGCGATACCTTCTGCTCGCTGCGCAGCAGGTCATAGGCCTGGATCGGCACGACGGAGGAGAGGAGCGCGCGGGCGAAAGATTCGATGGCATAGAGGCTGGCGAACGTGCCGGCTCCCGGCGAGCCCAGGGCCGGAAGCCAGATCGGATGCTTCACTTGCGTGGCCATGGCGCCCCCGAGGATTCGCCGCAGAGATTCGCTCCGGCACCTGCCAGACCGTTTGAGGGAAATCGACGCGCGGCGACGCAATCCGGTTGCCGGCCAGCGCTTTGGCGGCTCTGGACCAATGCGAACAGGGCTCCGGCAGGTCTCGCGCGATCAATCCCAGCCGCGGCCGGGCGGGAATTCCTGATCCACGAGCCGTTCGCCCCTGCGCGTCAGCGCGGATATCGCGTCCATCTCGGCTTGCGAGAGCTCGAAGTCGAATATGTCCAGATTCTCCGCCAGCCGCTCCCTCCGGCTGGTGCGGGGAATGGCGACGACGCCCGGCTGCTGCATGTGCCAGCGCAGCACCACCTGTCCCGGCGTCTTGCCGGTCCGCCTGGCGGCCGCCGTGACGGCCGGCTCGTCGAGCAGGGCGCCACGATAGAGCGGGCAATAGGACACGAAAGCCATGCCTTGGCGGCGGCAGGCCGCCAGCAGCTTCGACTGGTCGAGATAGGGGTGATACTCCGCCTGCTCGGCGACCAGCGGCGCCTCCGAGAGGCCCACCGCCTCGTCGAGCAGCCAGGTCGGGAAGTTCGACACGCCGATGTGGCGCGCGTAGCCCTTCCGCCGGGCATCGTTCAATGCCTCGATCGAGCCGGCGAGCGGGACGGAGAAATTCGGCCAGTGGATCAGCAGCAAGTCGACCTGGTCGACCCCGAGCCGCCTGAGGCTTTGCTCCGCCGATCGCTGGAGGTCGCCGGGCGCGATATCGGAGCGCCAGACCTTGGTGGTGAGGAAGACGTCCTCGCGCGCGACGGACGAAGCCTTCAGCCCGCGGCCGACATCCGTCTCGTTGCCGTACATGGCCGCGGTGTCGATATGACGGTATCCGATATTCAATGCGTGCGCGACGAGATCCGAGCAGGCGCTTCCCGTCAGTTCATAGGTGCCGAGCCCGAGGGCCGGAATGCTGGCGCCGCCGGCGACAACCTCATGCATATGTCTTTCCCCTGCCTGTGCGCCGTCCGCGTTGACGAACCGCCCTTCCGGCGGCATGTCAACAGATCACCGCAACGAGACGCCGGTCAATGCCCGATATCTCCGCCAGATCCGCACGCATCGATGCGCTCGACATCGCGCGCGGCGCCGCGCTGCTGGCCATGGCGAGCTACCATTTCACATGGGACCTCGAATTCTTCGGCTATGTCGAGGCGGGCACGACGAGCCATGGCGCGTGGAAGTTCTATGCGCGCTGCATCGCCTCCAGCTTCCTGATCATGGTCGGCGTCGGGTTGTTTCTCGCCCACGGGCGCGGCATCCGCTGGCCCGCCTTCTGGAAGCGCTTCGCCATGATCGCCGGCGCAGCCGCCGCGATCTCGGCGGCGACATGGTTCGCCACGCCCGACGCTTTCATCTTCTTCGGCATCCTCCACGAGATCGCGCTCGGAAGCCTGCTGGGGCTGGCTTTCCTGCGGCTGCCCGCGCTGCCGGTTCTGGCCGCCGCCGCCGCGGTGGTGGCCGCGCCCTGGTTCCTAAGGGCCGCGGCGTTCGACAATCCGCTGCTCTGGTGGCTCGGGCTCGCGCCCGCCGATCCGCGGTCCAACGATTATGTGCCGCTGTTTCCCTGGTTCGGCGCCATCCTTGCCGGCATTGCGCTGGCGCGGCTTGCCCGCCGGTACGGGCTCGCGGAATGGCTTGCCGGGCTGAAAGCCGGCGCATGGGCGCGGCCGTTTCGCTGGGCGGGCCGTCACAGCCTCGTCTTCTATCTCGTCCATCAGCCCGTCCTGATCGCCTGCGTCTGGCTTTTCGCGCAAGTCTGGCCAGCCCCGCCGGCGGACCGCGCCGGCGCGTTCATCGACGCCTGCGAGGCGCAATGCGCCAACCAGCGCGAAGCCGGTTTCTGCCGGCCCTATTGCGGCTGCATGCTGGGCAAGCTCGAAACAGAGGAACTGCTCGGCCGGCTTTCCTCCGGAGCGGCCCGAAACGCGCTGCATGACAAGCTCGACGCTCTGGCGCTAGAGTGCGAGGCGCAGATCGACGATGGGCCGGAGACGCCTTCCCCGTGAATGATATCGCCACGCGACCCTCGCAATTTCCCTGGCCGCCGCTGATCTTCGTCGGTGCGACGGCCGCGAGCATTCTTCTCCAGTTGCTTTACGAGCCGCCATGGATAGGCCAGCCCGTCTCCGACATCCTGTTCGCCGTGGGCTGGCTGCTCGTGCTGGCATGGGCGGCGCTGCTGGCCTCCGCCCTGCGCGCCATGAAGACGGGCAAGACGACCGTGCACCCGACGAAGGCGGCGACTCATCTGGTGACGTCCGGCGCCTTCGCGCTGAGCCGCAATCCCATCTATCTCGGCAACACGCTCGTGTTGATCGGGATCGGTCTTATCGCCGGGATGGCCTGGTTCCCGGTGATGGCGCTGGTGGCGGCGTTCCTGACCCAGAAACTCGCCATCGAACCGGAGGAGCAGCATCTGGCGGCCCGCTTCGGCAAGAAGTACCGGGACTACGCCAAACGCGTCCGCCGCTGGATATAGCGCTTCAGGATATTAGCACATCCCTTTGAAAGGACTACGTGTTGACGCCGAGCTCGGCAAGGCGCTCGACGCAGGACTCCTCGGCTTGGTCGAGCTCGCCCAGCGTCTCCTCGATATCCCGCCGCTTCTGGCGCAGCTCCTCGCGCTTTTCCTCGATGCGCCTGATCATCAGCTTGAGCTGGCCGACCTCTCCGGGCGGCTCCTTGTATATATGGATGATCTCGCGGATCTCGTTGATCGAGAAGCCCAGCCGCTTGCCGCGCAGGATCTGCTTGATCAGATGCCTGTCGGAGGGGCGGAAAAGGCGGGTCCTGCCCCGCCGGAGCGGATGGACGAGGCCCTCGTCCTCATAAAAGCGCAATGTGCGGGTCGAGATGTCGAACTCCCGCGTCAGCTCGGTGATCGAATAATAGTCGCGCATGAAGCCTTCATCGATGGACGCGCAGCTTCTCACGACATTTACGTAAAAGTCAATTGCAGTGCGCTTGCCTCACAGCAATCGTTTGAAAGGCATCGCGCCTACATTGTCCCTCTGGCCTGCCGGAGGATACCCGGCAGGGCAGAGAAAGGGGCTCGGCCTTCGATACCCTTTCAAGCGATCGCCCTGCGTCTCCCCTCACCAGAGACCGAACCACCATGTGGCGAGGCCGAGAAACGAGAAGAAGCCGACGATGTCCGTGACGGCGGTCACGAAGACGGCCGAAGCCACCGCCGGATCGGCGCCGAACCGGTCGAGCACCAGCGGGATGACGATGCCGCCCAGCGCCGCGGCGAACATGTTGATGATCATCGCGCATGCGATCACGCCGCCGATATTGGGGTCATTGAACCACAACCACGCGACGAGGCCGATCAGCATGGCGAACACGATGCCGTTGATGAAGCCGACGCCCATCTCGCGGCGGATGATGCGGCCGGCATTGTAGATGTCGAGATCCTTGGTCGCCAAGGCGCGCACCGTCACCGTCATCGTCTGCGAGGCGGCATTGCCGCCCATGCCGGCGACGATCGGCATCAGCACGGCAAGCGCGACGATCTTCTCGATCGTGTGATCGAAGAGCCCGATGACCGAGGCGGCGACGAAGGCCGTGACCAGATTGACCAGGAGCCACGGAACCCTGAGGCGCGAGGTGGTGAGCACGCGGTCGGACAGTTCCTCGTCGCCGACGCCGCCCATGCGCATCAGGTCCACGTCGTCGATCGTCAGCACGCCGACCAGCCGGTCGTTCTCGTCGACCACGGCGGCCGACAGGAGGTCGTACTGCTCGAACTCGCGCGCCGCCTCCTCCTGGTCCATGGTGGCCGGGATGGCATGGCGCGTCTCGTGCATGATGTCGGCAATCTTCACCCCGCGCTTGCCGCGCAGGATCTGGTCGAGATCGATCGCGCCGAGAAGCTTGAAGGTCGGATCGATGACGAAGACCTGCGAGAAGCGGTCCGGCAGATCGTTGTCCTCGCGCAAATAGTCGATGGTCTGCCCGACGGTCCAGAACGGCGGGACGGCGACGAACTCGGTCTGCATGCGCCGCCCGGCGGTCTCCTCCGGGTAGTCGAGGGCGCGGCGCAGCCGTATGCGCTCGGTGAAGGGCAGCTTGGCCAGGATCTCGTCCCGGTCCTCCTGGTCGAGATCCTCCAGGATGTAGACGGCGTCGTCCGAATCGAGCTCCTGCACCGCCTGCGCGATCTGCTCGTTGGGCAGGGCGTCGATGATGTCCTCGCGGATCGCATCGTCGACCTCGGTGAGCGCGGAGAAGTCGAATTCCTTGCCGAGCAGCTCGACCAAAGCGAGGCGCTGCTCGGGCATAAGCGCTTCCAGCAGGTCACCGAGCTCGGACTGGTGCAACTGCTCGACATCGTGCTTCAGCGTGAGCGTGTCGCGGTCGGCGATCGCCGCGCCGACATGCGTCAGGAACGCCGGCGCGATGCTGCCGTCATCGCCATAGATGTCGGGGTGAGCCGCATCCGGGCGCGGGGCCGTGATGTCCTCGTGCGTGCCTTCCACCGGCGCCTCTCCGATCTCAAAGCGTGTCGCGACCTTTCAGATTCGCTCTTCCCGCTTTAAGCCCTTGCTTCGTCGCATGCCGTTGTCCCGAAACCGGTTCGGCGGCATGTTTCAGGGTCCACTCAGGCCTGCAACGTGCGGCGCCCTCCTTGGTTCGCCTCCCACGGCTCAGGATCTGGCGACATGCCGCCATCCGGACCCGGCTTCCCGGCCCAGCGGAGGCATGCTCTCGTTTTGATTAGCCTGCACGATCCTGAAAGACAAAGCGATTTGCAGGCGGCCTCGAGGGCATTCCCGGTCTTGCAAGCGTCATGCGCCGCAGCCGCCGCGCAAACACAGCGGCGCCAAGACGATCTCTGAAGGAAGATGGTGCGGTCGAGAAGATACGCAAAATCGCTGCAGCGCGCAGATTTCTGGGCTCAAGATGTCCCACTCAGCCCATCTCGATGGTGTTATGAACCAAGGGGATAGGAGACAGGTGTCCCACGCGTTTATCCCCTCAAAATTGTCCCCTGGAATCGGAAACTGTGGAGAAACGCAGTCCTCAAGCGTGACACGTCGGGGTGTCTATAGCCCCTTCGCTTTCGCATAGTCGTTGGCGCTGGGTCGCTGCGCGACGCCGGCCATCAGCTCGGTGAACTTCCGCTCGATGAATTCGATCGCCTCGTCCCGGGTGTCGACGATCATCGATCCGCCGCCCATCCGGCTGGTCTCGCGATTGTGGCCGCTCGGGAAGGCGCCCCACAGGCCCGCCGACGTGCCCGCACCCATGACGTAGATGCGGCCTGCGTTCTGGCCCTCGAATCTGGCGGCAAAATCCTTCGGCCGAGTCTCGCCGCCAATGGTCGTCCTGCCCCATTCCAGGTGGACGCGGCCGCCACGGGCTAGGACCTCCCTGAAGGCCGCCGCAACCGACACGAACGGCCCGAGTGTCTCATCCTCGTCGACGACGAGATAGCCGCGGCCTTCCCTCTTCACTTCCATGCGTTTCGACATGGCGAAAGAATAGGGTGCCTTCAGACGAACGAAAAGCCCGCCCCGGCGAACCGGAGCGGGCCGTTGCCTAAGATGCGGCCGTAAGGTCCGCCGCGCGATCACGCTACCATGGGAGCGGGCGGGCGCCTCGGCCAGGGCTGATCATGTAGAGTGCCAGACGGACGACTTCACGGCGGCGGCCGACCCGTCATCGCATACCAGTATCCGGCCGCGCCGGCGGCCGCTGCCAGAAGCGCTTTGCCGACACCCCACATCATCTGTCCCAGCCTGCCGGCGAACATCACGCGATCTCTGACGCGCTCCAGCTCGGCCGTGGTAGGCCGGATGCCGTCAACCGACTTTTCGAGCCCATCGAGCCGGTGCTTGATACCGAGGATTTCAAGCCGCATCGCCTCGGCCGCCTCATAGCCGCGGCGCCGGCTTTCGGCGGCCTCATGGCCCTGCTGAGTGAGCACGGCCAGCGATGCGACCATAGCCTTGATCTGTTCTTCAAGGCGCACTTGCCGTTCGGCCATGGATTCGCGGGTCATTTCCAGCACCCCCGTGCTCGGCCGAAGCGATCGGTGGCGACGAGGTAGCGGGAGATCGTCTCCTCACGCTGCACGAGGCTCACGGGATCATTCGCCTTCGGCGGCTGTCGCCAGCCGGCGCAATTGCTCGCACTGGTCTGGCAGCCCGCCAAGGTCAAGGCAGATGCGATAGCGATCCATGCCGTCCACTTCATGGTCGATCCCTTCCCGTTTCACGAATGCGGCGACATCGGCCTCCAGTCGTTCCACAGCGGCCTGTTGATGCCCGTCATGCCTGCCGATGAGATAGAGCGGCCCGGCGGCCAGCAGCACGCCAGCGACCGCGCCCGCCCCGAGCTTGAGCCAGTCGAGGAGTCCGAACATCAGCATGATCTCCAGACGCCATCGGTCAGATAGCCATGCCAATGCGGCCCGCCATTCGTCTTGAGCGCTACCGATTCCCGGACCGTCGGTTTATCGCGAGATCCGTTCCAGAAGGTCCAAGCGCCAGCGCCAGCCACCTTCACCGCGCCAATATCGCCGCACCCGCACGGACATTGGAAATGGAAACCCGAGGGCGAATTGCCCTCAGCGTCATAGAACTTGATGCTCCCGGCGGGAGCATCGATGATGCTGTCAACCCGTTGCGCCGCAACCGGATCGGTCTTGACCTCGCCCATCGCCTCAACCCTCCACCGCACCGCGGATATCCTGCACGGCGGCGATGATCTGCCGGCGCAGCAGGAGCACGACAATCAGGCAGCCAAGCGCCAGGCCGCCGATCGCCAGCACGGTCTGCCAGTCGGCACCGAGGAAGCCCGCCAGGCCGACGCCGCCCGAGCCGAAGATGCCGGTGATCCAGCCCCAAAGGCTCGTCTTGCTCTTGACCTGATCTTCGACCGCCCCAGGAACGACCGGCTTCGGCACCTCGACGGGAACTTCGATCTTGACCGGCGGCGGCGCATCCGGCTCGACGGACATCTTGAGCGCGTCGGCGCGCACCGCCGAGACGCGGGAGGTCCAGCCCTTGCCGAACGTCGGCCACGTCTTCAGGCCCTTGAGAAACGTCATGCGCTTGTCGCACAGGTCGTTGATGACCGTGGCGCGCATGAGCTTCTTCGTTGCGGCAAGCGTGGACGGGCCAATCTTGCCGTCGACTTTCGCGCCAACCGCCTGCTGGAGGAACTTCGCCGCTCGATCCGGACCACTGTTCACGGCGAAGTCGAAGACGGCGAAGTCGATGCCGCCGGGGAGTTCGGCGCCCGCAACCGCGTCCCAATAGTGGCGGCGATAGACAGTGGCCACCTGTTCGTCGGTGATCTTGCGCAGATCGTCCTTGGTGGCGCCCGGCTTCACGAAGCGGCGAAAATTGGCGAGGGTAACGCCCTTCATCGTGGCGCCACCCGGATCGGCCGGATGATCCGACCATCCGCCCTCATGCTTCAGGACGAGCGAAAGCGCCCGCGAAAAGTTGCGGTCCATGGTCATATCCTTTCAAATGTGGTTGGATTGCCGGCATGACCGGCTATGAGAAATCGCCCGAATACGGTGGCCCGCGCGTCACGCGATGGACGTATGCGGGTCTGCTGCTGGTGATCGCGGCTATTGCGAGCTGGCTGCTCTGGTCAGGCTGATTGCAGGTGCCTTACAGCCCGGCTAGTCACGCTCCAGGCCGGGGATGATCACCGCTTTCCCGCCGGGGCGGGCGTTATTCAGCCCTCCAATAGTAGACTGCGCCCGACGTAACAGCCGCGCCGCTTGCAGTGAAGCCGGTTGCGGTCAAGGTGATGGTAGAGGGCTGTGCAGAGAGGCCGTTTGCCACCTTCGCACCGACGAACGTGCCGTCGTTCTTGTAGATCTGCACGATTTTCGGCGGGTAGCCGACGAACACGTCCAAATTTGCGCCCGTCGCGAGATAGGCGCCAAATTGTGGCTCGTTGTCCCGCATCTGGGAGCCGGCGATATTGTGCTGCTTCGCGCCGGAACTGACCATACGCACCTTGACGCTCGACCCTCGCCATTTGATGTCCCCGTCGACCGCCAGCCAGTTTGCCGGCGTGCCGCAGATCGTCTCGTCGATGTGCACGCTATAGATGAGGCTGCCCGTGGCGCCCTTCAGCTTTACCAGGCAAGGAGCGGTCACGAAGCAGTCGTCATAGACGTTGCCTCTGATGTTGATGTTTTCGATCCGCCCCGTGGCCTCGGCCGACAGGTCGGCAACCAGCAGCGGCACGTCGCGGCGCACGAAGGTGTTTCCGTCGATGGTCAGGCCTGTAAGGCCCTTCGTCGCCCGGACCAGCGGGTTGTCACCTGTCTGTCGCGTGGTCGATGAGTTCGAGATCGTGTTGCCGGTGATTGTTATGCCCTTGCCGGAAATCAGGTCGAAAAGGCAGGCGTCGTCACTGTTCCATCCGCAATACCAGTTGTTGCCGGTGAAAACGACGTCATTGCCATAGCCCTTGATAACCCGAGCATAGGAATCGCATTGGTTGCCGACAATCGTGAAGCCCCGCGCATTGACCGCGTTGTTACCGGTGACGCGGAACAAGTGCTGATAAAATCCGTGGATTCGCGAGTTCCGTATGGTGAAACCCCGAAACCCGCCTGCGAGTGACCCCAAATAGCCGGAAGGCTCCTGGATGACATCCGCTGGGTCGGGGTAGTCTAGAATGAACGCGTCGTCGTAGACCAGGACGCCGAAAAGGCAGTTGTCAAGGACCAGACCGCGACCGCGCATCTTGGCGACATGCCTGGTCGCCTCGAAGCAGCAGTCGAAAAATTGCCAGTCCATGTCGACGCGATTGTCTGTCCGGATCGACGTGAACAATGCTGCGCCCTCGACGTCTCCGACGCCACGAAATCGGATATGCCTGAAATTGTAGGCCTCTTGGCCCAGCCGAAAGCCCTGTGTGGCGCCGTCGAGAAATTGGATGACGGTGGGCGCCGTAAAAAAGCCGTCGCCCTGGATCGTGAGATTGACCTTGCCATAAGGTATTGTGATATCCCGCGTGTAGATCGTCCCGGCCGGCAATACCAGCGTGTCGCCGAATTTCAGGACATCGAGAGCCGCTTGGAGCGCTGCCGCGCTGTCAATCTTGTCGCCGGGGGCGTCCGTGAGGTAGTTCCCGGTCACGACTCCAAAGGCTTCGGCGCGCCAACATCCTTCGCTCTTCAAGACGTATAGCTTCACCCCGCCAGCCATCTGGACATGGTTATCGGCCGCGTCCGATGCGGCGACTCTGTACCGATACCCAGCCGCCTCGAATTCATCTCCCTCGCCGACATCTGCGTATGCGGTCGCGGTGTCGGCCAGCATGAGCGGAACGGTCTTGAAGCGCCTCTTTGGCGTTCGCGCGACGAAATTCGCCTCAACGTTGCCACGCAGGGCCAACTTCGTCGGCTCCACCGAAAGATCGGGGCTATCGGGCGCAGGAAGGGCGCCGGCAACGGCAGTGACATCGTCGATGATGGCTGCGACAGCGGCGACGGGAGCCGCAAGCGGCATGACCTCATCTCGCAGACTTTGCGTCTCGTCGCGCGCCTCTTGCGCATCGTCCCGTGCTTCCCGAGCCTCGTCCCGCGCCGCCCGGGCAAGGATTACCTGCGCCGTGGCATCGTCCACGCTGTCGGCTGGGACAAGATCGGAGATGTCCGCGAGATTGGCAGTTGGCGCGTCAGGGACGACGAGCGTCCACGTGGCATAGGTCGTGACCTGATCCCCGACCGTGACATAGACCGTCGCAGTGTAATTGGTCCCAGCGAGACCGCGCGCGTTCGGCCACAGCCGCGCGCTGATGTTGCCGCTGAGGCCCACCGCCACTTTGACTGGCGCCGGTAAGACCACGACGTCGCCGTCATGCTCGCGACCGGAGACGATGAACACGACCGTCGCGTTGTTCAGCGGCGTGCCGTCCGCGCGCAGGATCGCGCCCGTGACTGTGCATTTATCAAGAGGCGCTATGCCCATGACATTCTCATCCTAACCGGCGAATAAAAAGACCCGCTCGTCAGCGGGAGGTGGCCGCGACAATGGCAAAGCGCGGCGAAATCTGTTCAGAGCCACTCGACGCCGCCGGAACCTCGTGCTTGGCTGAGTTTCAACCTCAAGGGGGCGGTCTTGCCATTTGTTTCTATCGAAGAATTTCCACCGCCGTGGGTGTTCGGCATATCGGCTCTGCTTGGGCCGGGCTCGACGGTGCTACCCGGAAATTGGCTTCGGGTCATGACGCTAAACGCTCAACGCAATGCCAAGGCGAGCGATATGCTGACCATGGAGAACGCCACAGAACGCATCAGGCTCGAACTCGAGCCTGATGCCCCAAGTAGAAAGAAATGCGTATTCGTATACCCACGCATCGAAGACTCTCGCCTATACTGCGACGGCGGTCGGACGGATGTGTTCTACTGGGTCACACCGGTTGAAAAACTTGATAAAGTTTTCGTCGCAAATCCGGCAGCAATGCCCGTTGGTGACGCTCTTAGAGCCCCGGCACAGAATCTCATTCTGGCGGCTACCATGTACTGGATTGACGGCCCGACTCCGCCCTTCCCTCCTCCGATAGAAATCCTTCTTCCATGCCCCATCCGTATCGTGAGCAGGTTGCCGGATGGTAACTTGGGATAAGCTTGGTCAACTCGTTCTCCGTCATACAGCCCAACCGACCTTGATGTCGATCGCGTCGAGGTCGACAACATCCTCTGCGGCTAGTGCAGCATCTTTCAGGTCACGAGCGTGCTGGCGAAGCTGGGCATAATGATCACCGACACCGGCGGCGAGGCCGAGCCCAGCGGCGGGCGTGGCGAGCGGAATGCGGACGTTCTCCATCGCGATCCAGCCCGCCTGATACGATTCCGGCCACGGAACGGCCTCGGAGGCTGCCGCCAGCGCGGTCGTGGCCATGGCGCCCATATCTGCGCGGGAGCCCTCGTCCAACGCGACATGCAGGACGGCTTCGCCCACTGTCACCGGAGCGCCTGCCGCAAGGGCGGCGCCGAGCCTCGCATCGATAGCGGCAAGCTTGGCGGCGCGGAGGGCATCCAGCCCAGGCTCAAGCGCCGCCAGTTCCTCCGAGGTGAAGTCCCTCGTTTCGCCGGTAGAGCAATCAACTACGGGCATGGCCTACCTCGCATAGAGTGTGATGGTGCCTGCGTCGAAGGCACCAGCGGCGGGCAAGAATTGAATCGCGTTGACGCCCCCGGCATGATCTCCCTTTACGGGAATCGCCACGGGCCCGGTGAGGGCCGGGCTTGAACCGACAGTGCCTATCTCTGCGGAGCCGGCCGATATCGCCTTGCTGTATCTCGCGAGGCTCATGGTGCCGCTCAACACGGCCGATGCCGCGACCGACCCGGTGACGGCGAGCGCGGATGAATAGCTGCTTCCATTGTTCGTGGATGCGCGCAAGCCGATCGTCGTGCTTGTCCCGCTGTCGTGACTGACACCATCGAACACGACGAGCAATTCGTCGTAACCCTGAGGGATCGAGGTGAAGCTTACCGCCGCGCCGGTGGCGCTGGCCGTGGCGATCTGCTTGAATCCCTTTTCCACCCATGCGCCGGATCCAGCGAGCACGGTGGCCGCCGAGGCTGCTCCGGTCGTATCCAGATCGGCAATGCCGGCCTTGTTTTTCGCGGCAAGGTCGCCCAGCGCTGGCTTGCCCGACAGTGAGCTATAAGCGCCACTGGTTGCAACTGCGGCGAGGCTCCCCGGCTGCACCGCAGTGTCCGCTTTCGCACCTTGAGCGGCGGTGGCGAACGCAGTGCTGTTTTGAGCGGCGGCGGTCCCAAGCGCCGGCTTTCCGGACAGATCGGCGTAGGCGCCACTCGTCGCAACCGTGGCGAGGTCGTTCGGCTGAATGGCGGTATCAGCTTTCCCGCCTTGAGCGGCCGTTGCAAAATCCGTGGCGTCATTCGCCGCGGCCGTGCCGACATCATCCTTCAGCACGTAGAGGTCAGGTTCAAAGGTCGCTGCCGCTTCCGCAGAGCTTGCCGCATCCTCCGCGTGTTCCTTGGCTGACTTCGTCCCCGTTCCGGCCGGTTCATGGCCTTGCGCCCAAGCCATGGCGAGATCGGAACTATCGGATGCTGCCGAGGCCGCAGCAGGTGCAGCCTGAATTTCTGCAATATTCTGTGCCGCTATCACGACATCATCGGCCACAGGACCAAGCGCGGTGATGTAGTCGCCTACGGCCAACACTGCCGTGATATCACCCGCCATGCCGGCGACAGCGTTCACCGCATCGCTGATGTCCGACACGATCGCGACATCATCGGCGACTGTCGCAGCCTTCTCGATCGCGTCGAGATGGGCAACGACCGGCTCGAACAGCGCCGATGAAAAATTGAAGACGACGGACAGGTCTTCGTTGGCCTTCGAAAAGTTCACGACATGGCCGAAATTCCCCATGCCGAAGGGATTGGTGGCGCTGACAGGGTCGCTATTGTACGACCTCAGCCGGCCCAGTGCGTCAAGGATATCCTGGGGGACAGCCATTACAAGAGGCTCCCGACAATCAACCCGACGAACACCGTGGATCCGGTCCCCTGCGATCCGAAGACGAACGGCCCTTTGGACTGCGAAACGGCCCAGTCACCTAGGTAAGACGGATCGTCGCCCGTCGGGCGGAACCGGAACACAAAAGCCTTGGGTATTGCGATGGAGGATGTCAGGCTGACATCACCTCCGACGAAGCTGGCCGTCAGGTTCCGCGAACCCAGCACATTCCAGGTCACAGTGGCAACATTCACCTGCGTCCTCTCGGCGATCCACCATGCCGGGAACGTCACGGCGCCCGCGCCGATGGCCGTGCGCAGGTTATCTTTGCTGATCCCCTTGAATTCGTTGGCCGACACGTCGAGGAAGCCGAAGAGATCACCGACCTCCAGCGAGCTTTCCGTCTGCGCGGCCTGAATGCAGCGCTTCGCCTGGTAGAGGGCGAACTCTCCAGGCGTCAACGGGACCCATGCGCCGCTCGTGACATTGTACCGCTTCGCCTGCTTGACGTCCTTGTGCCACCACAGCGCGTTGCGGTTCACCGGCGGCGAATTGGCCAGGACGAAATCGGTAAAGCCCATATCCAGCAGGAGCCGCATCATTGCGTCCCGCATGTTCGACGGCGCCGCGGCGGCGAGGCTGCCGGTGCGCGAGACGATGAACCTGTCGAGAGAAGTATCCAGAGCGGTCATGGATCAATCCACCGTGAGATCGGAAGGGAGAAAGCCGAAGCCGACGACGACATCATCGCCGACGACAGAGATCGTGAGGCCCGTGTCCGCCTTGATTCTGCGGAACTGGAGGTTCGAGCCGGACACGGCCTTGAAGACGTTCCCCGCCCCCGTTCCGACGTTCTCGCCGCCGGCTATGGTCCCGCCGTCGCCGCCGAGGCCTGCCAGGAAATCGCTTCGGGTAATCGCCTTGTGGACGCCATCGGCGGCGCTGTAGAACGCGAACAGGTCGTCGTTGGCCGAGCTCTCGACGAGGCCGAGACCGTTGAAATTGAGCGTCAGTGTCCGGTCTTGGGTGAGATCGCCGCCGCCCTTCAAGCCCTCGGAAGTATCGACCTTGCGCGAGGTCTGGACCGGATTTCCGGCCAGAGCGCTGTTGACCTGCGACTGGAGCTCCTGAAACAGGAAGTTGAACAGGCCAGGGTCTGCTGGACCGCAACTGAACCCTACCACCCTCCTGCTATCAGATGGGATCGTCAGTGCCGCGTCCTCTGCGGACGCCCACAGTGGGTCGAACATGATGCTGCCTTTCAGTTAAGGATGATTTCGACCGGGAAAGCCCCGTCGCACAAACCACCCCAGCCGTCGCCGAAGCCGAACGGCCGGCCGGCCGAGTGGTAGAGGTCCAGACGAAAGCCGGGAGGCACCGGGAGGACCTGCTCGTAGAGATGGGCAATCGAAATTTCCGTCGCCGTCATCAGCCTGCCAGCGGCAACACCGATCACGCCTTCGCTCTCCCGGTAGATCACGGCCGCATCGCCGAACACGGCGCGCGCCGCGCGCGTCATGCCAGCCCGGCTGTAATCGCCCCATATCGTCACGATGCGAGCTTTCAGGAATCCCCGGTACAACTCGTCATCGGCGAAACAGAAGTCGACATATTCAGGGCCGCCGCACTCCCATTCCGCCTCGCAGAAACCGCCAATTGGTTGCACCGGAGGGCCGCACTCGGTCTCGCAAGCAAAGCCGAACACGGGCCGGCGCTGCCCGGCGCAGTGGCACCGCGGCCAGCCGAGCGCCTTGCCGAGAATGGTCAGTTGATCCCCCACAGCGGTATCGATGTCGAAGAGGTCGAGGAGCGCGGCCGCTTCCTGGCAGGCCTCGGCGGCAAGACCGACATAGGCCCTGGCCAGATAGATCAGGTTCCGGCTCTCGCGATACTGTGTCGCGAACCGGTCGATCTTCTCTTCGGTAGCGTAGTGCCGGAACTCCGGCTGGGCCCAGAATGCGGCGTCTTCCCACATGATGTAGGACACGTCGACGGTAACGCGGGACCGAAGCTCCGCGAGCCGATCGTCCAGAACTGTCATGGCGGTTACTCGACGTACTCGACGCCGATGTTGGCGGCCTCGAAAACGGCACGCTCAAACAGCGATGTCTCGATCTCGGCGGTCACATCGGGGCTGTCCAGCCGGTACATTTCGACCTCGACCACCTCGACGCCCGGCAGCCGCCCGACCTCGGCCCTGACTTCGGCCAGCCGGATCGTGTCGCCGTTTCGATAACCGCACTCGTCGGAAAACGTCGTGACCACATGCTGGACGATCGCGCCGACGGTCGGCGGTGCGCAGTTGCAGTTCCCCGCCATCGCTCTCACCGAAGCAATGACGACGATCGGAACGTCGGCCGGCCGGATGAACTCGACCTGCTGGCAGTATCCGTCGGCTGTGACCGGGATGATCGTGTTTCCATAGAGTCCCGCACCGGGAACCGACATCTGGTAGATCGCTGTCCCTACCTCGTCATCGTCGCCCCCGATGACAGCATAGGCCACCGAATGAGCGGGTTGCCCGAGGTCAGATTCTTCAGCCGTCCTGTTTTCACGCGCAGTCACCCAGGACACGCCCGCGATCTCGCGCAGACGGCGGACGTTGGCCGTCATCTTGATGTTGGCCTCAGCCTGGTTCGTGATCCTCAGCCGAAAGCCCAGATCATCCTCGCTGGCGATTCTGGCCATCCCGCGCAGCTTCGCGATGATATCGAGCCGCAATGTCTCGGCCTGGTCGACGTCGAACGATTGGTAGACGTCTTCGAGCGCCTCCTGAAACTCCCCGGCCATGGCCGCGAAGAGGCCGTTCAGTTGCCCAAGGGGCGATTGCGCGGTCTGGATGACCCCAGGGCCGAAGATAGCCACGGCCGCGTCCTGAAGTTCATCGAGAAGGACCGGCAGCGGCTTGCGACGGAAGCCGGCCGGGACAACGCCGTACTCGCTCATATCGACACCCCGACATCGTATTCCGTCATGACCTCAATCCCAAAGATATCGAGGTTGCGCTGGTCCCGCAGGAACCGGACCGAGAAGGACGTGATTTCCTCGACCCCATCGGTATCGAGGATTTCGGCTTTCACGACGGCTTCGGCCAGCGCGCTGTCGTAGGCGCGACCAAGAAGCTGATCGAGCCAAGGCACGCCCGCTAATATGTCGAGGAACCATTCCCCCTCGAACGTCATAAGGCGCTGGCGGACATGCTGGCCGATGGCCTCGGCATCATGCACCACGGCGAGGTTGCCGTCTGGAGCGAGGTAGAGATCGTTCGTGGCCGGATCGATGGCCAGCCCTATCCGCGCGAGGGTCATAGCTGCATCGCCCTCAGCTTCGCCGCGATCTCGGCATACTGCGCCTTGAACTGGAGTTCGTGCCCGGTGCCGGTAGACGAGCCGTGATTGATCTGGAGCTGGTCATTCGACAGCAACTCGACCACCGTGGCGAGCAGGTCATAGATGTTGCCCCGGCTGCCCTCGATCTTGATCTTGCCATCGGGAGAGCCGCGAACACCATATTTGCCCTCAACGTCGAACCGCAGATGGGTATTGTCGGGATCGACGTCCTTCATCGGGTCCGACAGGCTGTTACCACCGGCAATGGTCGCACGCATGTCGGACAGGCTGAAGGATCGGGCATCAGACGCCTCGCCGTCGTCCTGATCCTCGTACTTCTCCATCGAGCGCATGGCAGGCGTGAGCATCACACGCGTGCCGGCCGGGATCGGGAAGGTCAGGCCGGCGTTGGCGGTGCGCTGCAGATCGACGGGCACCTCGATCAGGTTTGGCATGTCGATCGCCTTGCCGTTGTGCCGCGGTTTGTAGAGCGGCTTCACCTCCGCCGTGCCCTTGGCGGCATCGTAGGACACTATCTCGCCCGGGATCGGACCCCACATCGCCTCCCGTTCGGACTGTGCCTGCTGGCCGACGACATCCTGGCGCTTGTTGACGGTCTTCCCCACGTAGCCGGTCATCGCTTCTTGCCCTCGTCGACCTTGCCGCCCTTGATCGCCTCGCCGTGGATAGCGACCTTGAAATCGCCGTCCCGGTTGTCGCCGGAAAAGGTCGCCTGGCTCACGCGATACTCCCCGCCCTCGGCGTTCATCTCCAGCACGCCGCTTTCGATCCGGACGCGCCGGTTCGGCCGGATCTCAGGATTGAGCAGCGCCGACACCTTCACCCCGTTATCGGTAATGGTCGGCGTGTCGATCATGCCGGTTTCCGGGGTGATGAGGACGATGCTGCCGATGTAACCGTCGGAGGGGATGACCTCCATTGCGCCGTTCTGGACCGACCAGTAGAAGCCCCTGCCCCGGCCGACCGTGTCGAGCTCGCGGGTGCAGGTGCCGCACATCGAATAGGGCCGCTTGTATTTCGGCATGTCGTCGGGGAACTTCCATTCTCCGCGCTTCACGCCCTCTTTCTCAAGCTGCTTGTAAAGCTCCTCGACAACCTCCTTGACCTCGGTCCCTTTCGGAAAGGTCTTGGAGATGGTGGCGCGGCGGAAAGCCTTGTCGCCGTCGCCGCACTGCAATGTGGTGATGATGTCCGGTCCGTCGCGCTTGTGCTCGACGTCACGGAGCTGACCCCGGAAGATGATGCCGACATTGCCGCCGCCTTCCGGTGGCATGTATCCGGCCTCCAGGGTCACATCGTCCCATTCCTTTCCCACGGCGTTCCGATGGCCCTCATTCAAGTTCCAGATGGAGATCGTGGCCGTGTTCTGGCTGCTCTCAATCCCCTTCGAGATGTCGAATGCGATCTTCATCTCGTGCTTGGCAATGCCGCCCGGGTTGACCCTGATGCCGCCGCCTCCGCCCGTGGCGGTGAACCGGACCTTGCGAAGGTACTGCCTCATGCCGACAGTTCCTCAGGCAGGAGGTGGAAAAGTTTCACATTGCCGTTCGGCAAATCCTCCCGCGTCGGCTTCGCCCCCGCCTTGATCGGGGCTGCAACAAGCATTCCGATGCCAAAATCAAACGGCTCGAGCAGATCGATCCCGGTCACGATCCTGCGGCCAACTAAGACCGGCAGATCGTCGATGGACAAGTCGAGCGACCACCGATCCGTGGTCACGCTATAGCGCAGCAGAAGCGTGACGCGGCGGTCGTTCAAGATCGTGGCGAACTGCTGAACCGGCTCCGTGGAAATCTTGAAGGTGATCATGACCCAAACATCTGCCTCAAGAACGACTGGTCTTTCGGTGTCGCTGGGACCGCGGAGGCGTCACCGCCGGCGACCGTACCAGCCGCCCGATCCGCGGTTGAGGTGTCGCCGGCTCCAGCTTTCGTCGGCGTGGGCGCTTTCGTGCTTTTTGCCCCTCCAGGCTCGCCACCCTTCGAGCCGCCGTCAGAAGACGCGGCGCGCGCCGTGCTCAC
This sequence comes from Hyphomicrobiales bacterium, assembly GCA_017305925.1. Classification (GTDB taxonomy): domain Bacteria; phylum Pseudomonadota; class Alphaproteobacteria; order Rhizobiales; family Rhizobiaceae; genus Arvimicrobium. The sequence goes on from JAFKJW010000198.1 coordinate 55,988, forward strand.
GATGATGGCTTCCTGCACTTCCACCTTGGCCGACAGGACAAGCGAATGACCCGCGTCCCTATCTGCATCGATGCTCTTGATGAGCATGTTGCGGTAGACGGTGAGCCCGGTCACCAACGTGAAGGGCGCCCGGCTTTCCTGAAAGCGGACCAGAGCCGCGAAAGTCGCCGTGGCGTTGCCGTCTGCGATATCCAGAGACACCTTCTTCGGCATGACGTAGGCATGATCGGTGATCTTCGCGCCCGTCTCGATCGGGATTTCGCTGATCTCGATGCTGCTCTCGTGTTTCTCGGACAGGACGCACGAAATCGGCACCGGCCCGATGGCCCGTGAAAAGGCGATAACAGACATTGCCGATCCCTAGAATGCCGAGTCCACTGCGAGGCGACCGGCTTGCGGAACCGCCGCCTGGCCAACGGCCTGGCTTGTGGCCCGAGCGGCTGCATCTGGGGCTTGGGCCGCTTGGGTGACGGTCTGATTCACCGTCGAATTAACGGTGACCGACTGATTCCGACTATCCTGACGCGCATCTGTCACGGTCGCATTGACGGCTCGCTCCGGGGTCATCTTTGCCAGATTGGCGTTCATGTTCTCCAGCATAGCGCGAAGCGCATTGCCGCCGTCTGCATTGGCAGCTTCCGCACGCTGTCGTGTCGAAATGCGATTGCGAGTGGAGGGCGGCGCCCCGGCATTCCTGTCGTCTGTGGGCGTGGCGGGAGGGGCCATGGCGCCAACCATAGCTCCGGCGCTCGCGCCCTGCTGCCGTGCCTCACCTTCGGCAAACCATTCCTTTGCCCAACCAGGGATCAGTGAATCGAACCAACCCCGGATGCTCTCTCCGACTGAGACAAGACCATCAAGCAGGCTGCGACCGAGCCGCGCGCCGACATCAGACAGGCTGATGCCATCGAACCACGAAACAATCTTGTCCTTTATTCCAAGGCCGACGCCCGCGATCATGCGGGAGATGGCGTCGAGCTCGGCTTTCATCGCGCGATACCACGCGGCGCCGATATCCGCCCAACTCAGGTTCATGAGACCTGCGGCCAAGCCGGCGGTTATCGCCGTCACAAGGCCTACGGTGTCCCATCCCGTCTTGACGCCCAAGCCGAGGGCTGACGCAAGAGCATTTCCAGCGACATGACCGGCTGCGGCCCAGTCAATCGATTCCAGTTTTTCGGCCAGCTTCGGGGCGAGATCGATAAATCCTTGAGTGGCAGCATCGAGCGCCGAGGTTATGGCACCTGAAGCGCGGCTTCCAAGCTCCGACCAATCGATCGAAAGACCGGCTTGCAGGGCATCGTTCAGCTTGCTGGTTAGAGCGCCGGCCAGATCAGAGAGGCCGTTGTCCCACAAGTTTTTCGCAATTGTCCCCAGCGATTTCCAGAAGGCCGTGTATTCGCTCGTAAAGCCCGCGAGATCGCCAGAAAACAGGGCTCGCCATGAGTTCCAGTAGTGGCCCATTGCGTCGAGAACACCGGCGAACGTGTCCGCGACGATTGGAAAGTTCTGCGACACATAATCGATGAAGTAGCCGATCATGCTCTCGCTGCCGGCTAGATAACCGAAGAAGTCATCAAATGCGAGAATGACGCCAACCATCACGGCCGTCATCGGCGAGAGGACGGCCAGCAGAAGGCCGAATGCCGCGGCTAGGCCCTCCCACTTCGATAGATCAATCCTCCCGCCGCTGATCATGCGCAGGAAATTGGCAAACGTCTGCCCCAGATGGCCGCCAACGAAGCTCGCGATCTTCCCGATCGCCTTGCCCCAGCGCTCCGCCGCCTGAATGGTGCGGACGAACCCGTTGGAAATGGACTGCGCCCAACGATCCAGGGCCCCGCTCTTATCCCATTCGTTGAGCGCATCGAGCACCCCGGAAAGGCGGCGCTTGATCTCGTCAAAATATCCTTTGTCGCTGATCTGCTTGAGGAAGCCGGTCCAGATATCGGAGATATTGGACGTGATGCCTTCGAAGGACTTCGCGAACTCATCGGATGCGCCGGCGGCACGCTTGCCCATCTCGTCGATGAGCAACTGAATTTCCTTGCGTCCCAGCTTGCCGGCCTTGGACAGCTTCTGGACATCCTCGACGCTCTTGCCCATGGCTTTCGACAGGATGTCCCATACAGGCACGCCGCGCTGCATGAGCTGCATCGCGTCCTGGCCTTGGAGCTTCTGAGCCGTCCAAGCCTGGCCTACAGCGAGGATGATGCCCTGAAGCTGCTCCTGCCCCGTGCCGGACATGGCCATGGTATCGACCATGGCTTGAAGGCTCCCGTTGGTTGGGTCAAGCCCGAAAGTGCGCATTTGCGCATACGCTGCAACCTGTGACCCCTCCAAGGCCTTCAACTGGATGCCGTAGGCCTCGAATTTTTTGCCAACGTCGAGAATGTCGCCAGGGAGCGATCCGATCTTGCTGCCAATACCCTGGGCGATTTGGGTCGCCATGTTCCCGAGGAACGTACCGAAAGCGATCGACAAAGCGTTGATGCGCCCGGCAAAGCGCTCCGCGTGCTGCTGGGCGCGGTCGAGGCCACGGTTGAACCTGTCGAGTTCCCCCTCGCCCTTTACATCGTAGCCCAGGATGGCGATTAATTCGTCTATGATCACGGAGATGGCCCTATGCGTCTACTTATAGTCATCGCGCTTTTTCTAGGGGCGATCCCCGCGCAGGCAGCGGAGCCCTATTTTTGCAAGGATTTTTCGAAGGATTTTGAGACGTTCGCTGAAAGTAATTCGCAGAAGATAGATAGTTGGCCGCCCCAGTTTCTCCGAACTTCTGGCTTTATTCTTGGAGCGTATTACGCTCACCAGGGGGATCCGTTCGACGGAGATTCCTCAGGGATGGCCGAGTTTGAGAAGAAGGTACTTGCCGAGTGTAAGCGGTCCCCCGCGAGTAGAGTCAGCCTTTTAACACTCGACCTCCTCAGGCATGCCTCTAGGGATCCGAAGCTCACCGGACACTCAGACTTCCCCGGGCTTCGCCTGTCGGTCGCATCTCTGAAGCAAAGCCTTCCTGGCCTAGCCAAAGTCGTCTTCGAAGTATCCAATGATGGAGCGGAATTGATCAGCGCCAGCATCCGATGCTCGCTCTACGATATCGACCAAAATCCCCTCGGATCGGCCGGTGGCTTTGCCAATATGGTCCCGCCGAAGGGGTCAGTTATTGGCGAAGCCATAGGGGACGTGCGAGAAGCAAAAGCTGCCGATTGCCGCATCATCGACTATCACGCTTCAAATCCCAATTGAGATTTCCTACGCTCGACTCCAGTCCTCTCCGGTGTTTCAATGCAGCCGGGAGGACGGGGGTAAATGGGGTTTCGATTCCGCCGATCGGTGAAGATCGCGCCGGGTATTCGGATCAACTTCAACAAGAACAGCACGAGCGTCCGCATCGGACCGCGCGGGCTTGGCTACACGATCAGTTCGACCGGCAAGAAGCGCGCCAAGGCTGGAGCTACTGGTACCGCCCAAGCTTTTGATCAAGCGGAAGCTTCGGCCAGGAAAGGCGTCCCTTCCCAATCACCGGGCCTCATGCAGCGGGCCGAACTGGTTGAGAAGAAGAAGCCTTTCCCCTTGGCCACGATCGTCTTCATTGCTCTGGCGGCCTCTCTCGGGCTGTCGGTTTGCAATGAACGCAAGTCAAGTCAACAACATTTGGTTGAGCCCCCATCTGCGATCTCCAAGGACTCACCGGCGACTTCATCGGATAGCCGCGAATTTACTCCGGCCAAACAGGGCGCAGCGCCTGAACCGTCACCGGCCCCAGTTCCAGCGGCCGAGCCAATTTCAGAGCATGAGGTCGACATCATCCTCTACACGACCGCATCCGTTCGGCTGCGCGAGGAGCCCTCCACCAAGGCTGGCATCATCAAAACCATCCCCGCCGGGGCCGAGGTCAGACAGGACCGCGTCGAAGGGAAATGGCGCCGTGTCTCCGCTTTCAACGATGTCGGCTGGATACACAGAGATTATCTCTCCGAGGAAAAGCCTGAACTGTCGAAATTGGCAGACTCCCCTGCTGCAGCGGCACGAGCGGCTCCGGCGAAACGTTCCCGATCAGGCGAACCCCTCAGAGCGCCAAGAGTCGGGCGATGCGACTGCCCCTATGATCTCATGCGCAACGGTCGAGCGTGCGGCGGACGCTCTGCCTACAGCCGTCCCGGCGGTCGAAGCCCGGTTTGCTACTTCTGAGCCTCCATCGCCCTTTCAGCCATGGCCGACCGCAGGTCCAGCGCCTCGTTGGCGTCGAAGACATCCTTGAGCGTGACCCACGTCCTGAGATCGCCCAGCGAATAGATCGGCGGATCAGCCAGGATCGGCCGCCACAGCATCAGGTTGAGGTTCGGCGCGATCCGCTCGACCTCCGTCTCGCTTAGGCCCGTGCCCTGCTCGCGGGGCTGCCAGTCCCCCGCGCGCCGGAAAAAACCTCAGCGAACTGCTCCTGCAGCACGAACGTCGCCACTGGGATGATATCGCCGAGCGAGCCGGTGAACTCGCCATCCAGATCGACCTGCTCATAGGCGCCGCTGGGGCGCTTCACCATGGCGACCTGCACGATGTCCCGGATCAGGTCCGTGGCATCGCCCGCGTCCATCGAGCCGATGATGTCTGATACAGCGGAGACTGCCGCCGAATTCGCCCTCTCCCGGGCATCCTGCTTGCCGTCACGGATGCCGGCGAAGATTTCGGGAAGCCTGTCGATGGCCGGCCCGATCGCCTTGACCAGCCGCATCTGCAGCCGGATCGCTTCCGTTGCCAGCAGCGGCTCGACTTTGAATACGCGGGTTCCGATTTTCTTCTCAGCCATGGTGCACCTCAACCGTTCGGCGTGGCCGGCTCGTATTCGCCGGTCCAGATGACCCAGGCACGGACAACGGCGTTCTTGCCCTTGCTGTCCGTCGGCGCCTGCTGGATGAAGCACTGATCGGCCGTGCCGCCCTCGCCGCTGTCCTTGTCGATGAAGTCGAAGGGGAAGGCGAGCATGCGGCCTGCGCGCTGCTGCTTCCACTTCTCGACGAGCTGGCGATGCGTCGGGCTGGTGTGCTTGACCCGGATCGTGATCTTGGCCGACTTGTCGGCGGACTGCGAGAAGATCGCCGATCCGTCGACGCCGACGAGCCCGGCCCCGACATCGGCGCCCTGCTCGACGGTTATGGCATCATCGCCATCCCACATGTCGCGGATGGCGAGGCCGTCGAGCGTCGCGGCCACATTGAGGTAGGTGTAGGCGGAAAGCTTACCCATGGTCGCGGCTCCCTTAGAACGTCATCTGGTAGTTGATGGTCGTGTAATGCGCCGCGCCGGCGTACCGGAATCGAACAGGAACTGCAGGCGCGATACGCGCCTTGCGCTGGCTTTCCGGCACGTCGAAGACGGATGGAACCGTGATAAGCACCGCCGGCTCGTACACCCCGGTGGTCGGGTTTAGGTCCTGTGCGATGATGCCGGCTCGGACTGCCTGTCGCATGACAATGCGAGGCGCTGACGCCAACTGCTCCATACCGGCGTCTGTGAACGGAATGCGCTTGTTGTTGAGCATAATTCCGAGCGCTTCCTCCTCCGTACGAGCGATGATCCAGTCTGTGGAGTGGATCTCGTCGATGAAGACGTTGGCGGTGAGCGTCGAGCCCTCAACCACGAAATCGCGACCGCCGATGTCGATGTAGGTGTTGGCCATGTGACCGGCGGTTTCCGACTGGCCGAGCTGAGGCGTGAAACCCGTGATCGCCTGCACGGCAGCGGAGCCGAGGTTGATCGGGGCGATCCCCTTCAGCCTCTTGAACTTCGCGGTATAGGCGCTGTTCGCGTCATCGAAGTTCATGGTGCCGAGCATCGCCGCCAGAGCGAACGCGCATTGCTCGTCGGCATCCGTGTGATAGAACACGCCGGTGCGCTCGACCGTGCCCTTGTGGCGCGCGGAGATGCAGGTCGTGTTGTTCTGCGTTTTGTGTCCAGCGTCATTCGAGTCGATGATCGCCATCTTGTTCTTGGCCTCGACCCACTCGATCAGGCCGTCCAGCGCCGCGTCATCGCGCAGATCACTTTCGACGCAGAGCCAGTACCAATCGCCGTCGGCATCGTAGATGGCGTCGAGCGCAGCCTTGAGATTGGCCGCCGTAAGCACGGCGGGATCAACCGCGGCGGGATAAAAACCGGCCTTGACCTGGATCGGACGCGGGTTCTGGCTGAACGCCGCCTCGGCCGCCTTGTAGAAGTCGTCAGACGCCGCCCAATCGACCGCGACCTCCTCCATGGAGCCGTAGGCTCGGGTCAGATGGGTGGCGTCGAGCTTGCCGGCCTTTACGGTGGACGTGAGAAAAAGAGCGACACCGAAACCCCGGCGGCTCGGAAATGCGTCGTTGCGCGACAGTGTCACGTTCACGACACGGCTATACGGCAAACGAGCCATATTGCAGTCCTTTCAGATTGAGCCGGGGACCGGCGTTTTCGGGGTGGAACCGGACCTAGTGCGTCCGGTTGATATCGAACGGCGCCTCTTCGATCACATCGATGACGAAGCCGTCGCGGGTGAGGCCGCGCAGGAACATGTCCATCTGCGCGCGCGGCTCCCACTTCTCATTGACCAGTTCCGGCACGTTGCGGACCTGGCTGCAATCGTGAATGACCAGCGCCGGGAACAGCGCTTCGTTCTTCTGGGCAAGCTGTGCGGCCGATCGAACGGGCCGAAGGATCGACGTCGGGTCGGGGCCAAAGGCATGAACCGAGAACCGCCATTCCGTCTCGATGGGCGGCCGGGCGGTGACCTCGCCGACGTCTTCCCCTGGGTCCGGTTCCGCTTGCTCATATTCGACGGCTTGCGACCAGTCCCGGATCTCGGACGTGCCGGTCAGGTTGACCATGATGTAGGGTAGCTCCGGGCGTGGACCTTCCTGATAGGCCTTGATCGTGGTCAGCCCGGTGACGCCATGCAGCCATCGGACCAGCGCCGAGTGAACGTCATCATCGTTCATGCCAGCAGCCCCATGGCAGCGCGCCAGAAACCGCTCTCGGCGCGCGGCCAGACGAACATGACGCGATAGCGGGAACCGCCCTGCGTCATCTCGTCATCAAGACGGATTTCCGATCTCGACCAAGCCAGCCAGCGCGCCTCATTGCGGATGCCCTCGGGCAGGTCCATCAATTGCCGGCCGGATGCAGGCTGGACAGCGGCACGGATCGTCGAGGTAGACGGAGCGCCGGGGACGAATTCACCGTCGGCGTTGTAGTCGCCCGCCGCCTTGCGCGTCAGGCTGACGTTCACGGCCTCGCCGTCGATGGCAATGGCCACGTCGATCATTCGTCAATCTGCCAGGTCACAGCCTGCCTCATAGCGCCGGTGTCGATCAGCGGATTGCTGGACCTGCCGCGGTTGTCGCGCATGGCGTTGCGCATGAACGGGCGTTCAGGGACGGGCCCGCCCCAGCCGCCGCCTGACGCCCCACCGCGGGTGCCGAATTCGTTCCACACTGCCTTTTGGATGTTCGAGGCGGACGCCTTGGACTTCGGGAACCCGACCTTGACCTTGCTCGGTCCAGGAATGCTCTTCGGCAGTTCCTTGTGTCGCTTTCGGACGATCTTGGCGAACATCACGCCACCGCAACGGCCGGGAAGTTGCGGCGCATTAGCTCAAGGAAGCGCTGGCCATAGGCGGTCGAGGCGTACTCGGAGGCGCCGGCACCATCACCCGACGACGATGAAACGCCAGCGAATTCGGCTTCCACGTCGCCGACCTTCCGCCTTTTCAGCGGTCCGGTAACAGCATCGCCGCCAACAACGCCAGCGGCGGCGGCATCCCGGCCTTCAGACGCCAGCATGTGCGCCGCGAGATAGAGCATGGCCGGCTTGCGGTCACGCTCAACCCACGTCTCGCCGACCTGCGTGATGGCCTCGGCAAGGATCAGGTCCACAAGCGTGTCGGACACGGCGGCGAACTCTGGGAACCTCGCCTTGAGGTCGGCAGCGGTCGGCGGGACGTAGGCCATGGTCACTCCGCTTGCTTAGCGTCAATGGCGTCCTGAAGGCGCTTTTCGCCCCACCGGCCATCCGGCTCGGAGCCGAACAGTTGGGTGTAGCGGGCCCGCAACTCTTCGAGACCGCGCTCGCCAACCGGCAGGGAGCCACCAGGATGCCCATCGCCGTCGTGATCGAGCGGATGAGGCTCGGAAGATGTCTCGGGCGCTGGCGGGGCTGCTGGGGCAGTCCCTACATCGTCTTCGACAACCTCGATCGCCTTTGCAGCCAGCCACGACTTGACCACGGGATGGCCCTTGATGATTGCCCAGCGCTCGACCGGTGTCGGAACGCCCGGGCGCAAAACCGGCCCGCCGAGCGGCAGGCCGAGATCGCTGTTGTGGTGGCTGACAACGATGGCCATCAGAACTTGGCCTTTTCAGCCTCGATAAAGGTGATCTTCTCAGCATCGGACATAGCATTGAAGGCGTCGGCATCGGCCTTCGACAGGCCAGACAGAAGGACGGTATCGCCGTCGACGACATTGAACTTGCCGCCGCCGCTATGGATGGCCTTGAGGCCGGCTTCGGGTGCCTTGGTCTTGCCGCCCTTGGCCTTCACCTTGACACCTTCACGCTCGAAAGCATCGATCTGCGCCTCGGTGATTTCCTTGGCGTCGACCACATCGGCTTCTTTGCCGGCGGGGACGACCTGATGGCCGCCCCTTACCTTGAACGCCTTATCGACGTGGCTCCCGTTCTTGACGTGATACTCTGCCATGGTCAGGTCCTCGTCGCTTTGCGGAGCACGTCCGGACGCTGGCAGAAGTAGAGCGGGTACGAGTAAAGCTCGCCCCGCGTCCACGCCTGCCGGTCACGATCCGGAATGTTCATTGCATAGGTCTGCTGACCGGCCGTATTGATGTACGGACCGAACTCGGCAGGTGCATAGGCCACCTTGAACACGTCGCGCGCACCGACCGGGAAGAACTTCGCCTCGTCGGTATCGATGGCCACCGTCGAATTGTCGTCGGTGCCGCGATAGTTGTGCCAGGTGATGCCGGCATAGGTGAATGCCTGCCACGTCTTGTCCGTCCGAAGATCGGCAGCGGCCGCCCAGTTCAGGTAGGTCTTCTCCACCTCGGGATGGGTGATGAGCGCATCATAGAACGCATCACCGGCCAGAGCGTGGATCGTCGTGCCCGGCGTGAATGCACCACCTGCCGAGCGAGCCATCGCACGGATGACCGACGCCGACTTGAGCCGGACAGCGCCCGGAGCCGGGTTTGCATTGTCGAGATCGAAGTCGATCGCCGCGGCCTCGGTTACACCGAACTCGGTGAAGTAGTTGTAGATCACTGTGGTCCCGTCGGCGTCGAGCAGGAGGCCCTGCAGGGCGCCGAGACGATGGTACTCATGGGTGAGTTCCATGTCGTCGCGGACGCCGGCCATACGGCGCAGGTATTCGGCCTGGACCTGCGAGAACTCGGTCTCCGACCCGAAAGCGCGGATGCCCTGGATTTCCTCGGCATAGAGCGTAAATCCCTCGGCCAGGCGTACCGTCTTGAGCGGAACCGCGTTGCGGGGATCGACCACAAGTTCCTTAGGCGGGGATCCGACCGGGCTTGCCGGGATCAGCGTCATCTTGCCTTCGCGGCGGTCGACGAATAGCGAGCGTGTACGTACCGGCATCGGGTCGAAGATGCCAAGCTCGCCCAAGAGTTGGGGCTTGTATCCGACCTTGGAGACCGCGCCGGTGAGCGAAGTCATCGAGAAGGCCGAATTATTGAAGATGTCCATAGATGCCATGGTCTCGGCCTCCTTAGCGCACGATGATGCCGAGCGCCTTGAGCGCGGCGTTGGCCGTGGCCTTCGCAGCGTCATTGGCGCCGGACTGATAGATGAGGTGCGCACCGTTCACTTCGCAGTCGCGAACGACGATGGTGCGCTTGACCGTGCCGACGGCAGCCTCAAACAGGATACCAGCGATGGTCTGCGACCCGTCAGAGCCGCCGGGAGCGTATGCAACATAGTTGCCGCCCGACGTCAGCTTGCCGAGGATGGTACCGGCGAGAAGGCCAGGCGCTGAGCCGGCGGCGACGGTGCCTACGTCACGGCTGCGATACATGCCGTTCGCCTCAGAAACGAGGAAGTTGGCAGTGCCCCGGTTTTCGTTGAGCTGAGCCATGGCTTATGCCCCCTTCTTCTGGACGCCGGCCGATGCGAAAACGCTGTCGTTCCATGCGTCATTGGCTGCTGGTTTGACGCCACTCATGAGCGCGTCTCGGACAGGATCGGCTATCTTGGCCGCGTCTTCGGCCAGGATGTCGAAGCGGGCGTCGACATAGGCCTGGGCCTTGTCCTTCACGGCGGCATCGCCGAGCTTGGCGACGACGACCGCCTTGCGGATATCGGCGTCGGACAGGCCGTCGGTCTTGACGTCGGCCGCGATGGCCTTGGCGGTGGCGATCAGGTCGCCGCGGGCCTGCACGAGCTTGTCGAGCGCGGTGGCGTCGAGCACCTTCGCCTTTTCGGCATCCAGTGCAGCATCCTTCTGCGCCAGTTCGGTATCCTTGGCGGCGATGGCGGCCGTGTGGGCCGTCTCGGCATCCGCGAGCTTCTCGGTGGCATCGGCAAGCCGCGACTGCAGCGTGGCGATAACCGTGGCGCCCTGATCGGTTACTTCGATCGGGATGCCATCGACGGCGACCGTCTTCAGGGTCATTTTCCTATCCTTTTCGGGATGGTGATCGTTGATCGGGGCTGCGCCCCACTTGCCCGCATCACCGATGCGAACCTCGGAACCGGCGCGGCCGCGCTGCACGATGGCAACGTGGTTCGCCCGGATATGCTTCTGGACGGCGTCGTAGGCCTCGCCGTCGGCCGTCTGGCCTGCCTCGAAAACCAGATCGCAGGTGTAGCCGGCCGACAGTTCCCGCTTGCCGTCTTCGATCAGCTTGATCGTGGCGCCGTCGCTGACCATGAGCGGGACACGGATGAACGCGCCGTCGCGGGCGATCTCCTCGGACGTGTTGCCGACAGCATGATCCTTCCAATTGTCGGCCGTGATCGGCTCGTCGGGATGGTCGTTGGTCACCGGCCGATGCGCGAAGCTCGCCAACGTGTCGCGGCTGAACACCTCGGTGTCGGGCCGATAGACGCGCACCACGGCCATCTCGGGCTTGCCGACCTCGTAGCCGGCATAGAGCTGGACGCCGGTGCGGGCCACGCGGGCATCGGCGACCAGGTAGCCGTCATCGCGCCGGCGGGTGCCAGCGATGCTCACTGCATCGGTGAATTTCATGATGATGCCCTACTTTTTCGGCGGCTTCTGTCGCGTCAAAATCCGCCTTGCATCCTCGCCAGCCGTCCTGGCCACGAACCTCGCTGCCTTCACGACTTCGGATGCCGATCTCAAGGAAACCGCGCGTTTCATCGCCTCCCGGCGCTCTTGACAGCGGCAAGCCATGAGCGTTCATCCTCTTCGATGACCGATGAACAGTTCCGAGAACTGCGCCAGCTTCTGCTCGACCTACAGGTGCGCGTGTCCGAACTGGAGATGCACCTGAAGCGGCAGGACGAAATCGCTTCGCACCGGCAGAGCCTGATTTTCGAGTGGTGCGCGCCGCTCAAATACAAGAATGCTATGCTGACCACCGAGATCGACATTCCCGACGATCTCAGGAAATTTTTCCCTGATCAGAACTGAACGATCCCGATTGCCACGCACCGGCACATGATCGGCTGGCCCGGTGGCAATCCGTCTTCCGCCCCCGTCGGCTTCCCGTATTCGTAGACCTCACCGTCCAATTCACGGTGCAGCGGCCTGACCCTCTCGTCATGGCTGGTCCGCCAAGTATAAGTCGTCACGCCAGCCTGCAGGTGCCGTTGCCGATTCAGATCACTGTTGAGCTTGGCAATCTGGTCGCGAGCTATGACCTTGGCCCGCCGATCCGAAAGCCCGAACTCCTTCGTCAACTGCTTGCGCAGGTCCTTCGCCGGAACCCCGTTGACCACAGCATTCGTCACCGCGGTCTGGATGCGCTTCACGGTGTCGGCGCCAAGCCCCTTGATCAACCCGACGTTCCGGGCCGATGCGGTATCGAGATAGTCGGCAAGGTCTTCCTGGCGGACCACTGCCGCAAGATCAACGCCGAGCACCCGTTTCGCGGTGGCCATGAAGGTTTCGGTATGGCGCCTAGCTTCAAGACCGAGGATACGCCGCACCGTGGCGCCAGCGATGGCGACAAGCTTTTCGGTCAGGCTCTCCAAGTTCTCGAATTCACGCTCGCCCATATCGCGGGTCAGGGCGCGGCTGGCAGCGATCTCCCGTTCCGCGACCGGCACGATGTGCTGGCGGACATGAGCCGCCATTTCCCGGAGCATGGCGCGCAGCGCTTTCCGATAGGACGACTCGGCGCCGAGGCTGCCATGGATGGCCGGAAGCGGCTGCGTGGTTCCCTTCCGTCGATCGGCGAGACGGGCAAGATCGTACCGGATCATTCTTCCGTGACCGTCGCCCGCCAGTTCTCGTTGACCTCCTCGAATATCTCCGGCCCGAGCTCGATCTTGCCCTTGTACGGCTCGACGGCGTGAAGATTGATGTCGGCGGCATCCCACGAGATGGTGACATGAGGCTGATAGTCCGGATAGTCCGTCTGCGCGCCCATGCGCTTGATATCCTCGTGGCGCCAGGTGAGCCGTGACGAGGCGAACTGCAACACCACGGCATCGCCGAATCGCTCCATGAGACGCGGACCGCCTGGCGCAATCTCAATCTTGCCATCGTTGCCCGCCCACTCGTCGACGGCGCCGACCTTGATCCAGTCCAGCGGGGTGCGGGTATGGATGACGGTGACGTGCAGGCCATCCTGCACCGTCTCGAAACCCTGCGACCGCGCCCATTTTCGGATGTCGTCGACGTTCAGCACATCTCGGCGGATGTACAGCGAGCGCGGCGCGGCATCCTGGGCGGTCCGCCGGCCTCCGGGGGCGCTGGCGGCCGCCTCAAGCCTCAACCGCTCCTGTTCCGCCTCCTGTTCCGCCTCCATCTCGTAGTCGGGCAGGCCGCCGGCGTCCTCGATCTCCTGTTCGAAGCCGGGCAGAATGGAGTTCTCGACCAGCATGTTGGCGCCGGACTTCGCCAGCGCCTCGGGCGGGAACAGGCCGGTATCGTTCAGCGATTTGATCGTGTCGGCGTTGGTCTTGCCGATGTCGGCCCGCTCCTTATCGCTGATCTGCCAGAGGCTGGACCAGATGAAATGCACCTCGGGCGGTCGGGAGCCGAGTGCGGAGCGGATGATCGCCTCGTCCATGCGGAACATGGCCGGCGTCATCTCGATCTGCTGCATGGCGGAGATGCGGTCGTAATAGTTCCGAAGGTCCGATTCCCCGGTGCTGTTCAGCCCGCCGGGAGACGTGCCCAGCAGGCGGGTCAGCGGAATGTCGGCGGCGCCGGCAACGATCTGCAAGAACCGGTCGATGACGTCGGGCAAGTTGGTGAAGCTGGCCGACTTGCTCTCGTATTCCTCATCCTTATCCAGCATCAGCGTGCCGTTCACGCCCTTGCCGATATTCGCCAAGGTGTAGCGCTGCAGGATCCTGCGCTCGTATTCCGGGTCCGACAGGCTGGACATGAAGTTCGGGATGCGGATGATGTCGACCTTCGCCTAGAAAGCGAGTGGCTTAAATATCAACAACTTGTGGGGTCTTGTCGCTAATTTGTCGTGGCGCGGCGTTGTGCCCGCCATAACTTTTGCGCGATTCAATGGCCACCGTGAACTGTGAGGCGGCTGCTTCAATGGCGTTCTTGCTCGCCATATCGTCGGGAAACATATGCCCGTAGATGTCCAGCGTCGTGCGGATCGAGTGATGGCCGATAAAGCTCTTGATGTGAAAGGGCTGCAATCCCTGTTCGATCAGAAGCGATACGGCGGCATGTCGAAGCGCATGGAAAGGATACTTCGGCGTCAGTGTCTCACCATCCTTTCCGAGCACTGTCAGGTCGGCTTGTTTGCATGTCGCTGTCCAGTACCAGTAGACATTTGAGGGGGTCAGCGGTGTGCCCTCGCGCGTCGTCACGACATGCCCGGTTAGGTCGCCTTTGACTTGACCCGCAGCCCATTCCAGAACGCGCCGTACCGTCGACGGCATGGGGATTGTGCGAATACCGGCCTTCGACTTGGGGTCTTTCAGGCCATCCACTCGCGACAGGCTATGACGTATCCTGATTTCATTCCGGTCGAAGTCCACGTTCTCCCATTGGAGACCGCATACCTCACCCCGACGAAGACCGCCAAAAACCGCAAGCACAACGGCAAGCACCCGCATCCGGTGGCCGGATTCCGTTTCCCGGTAGTAGCGTTCCCGCAAAGCGAGCAAGATGCGCTCGATCTCTCCCTTGTCGGGAATCGTCCGCTTCACCATCCGACCGGGAATATGCAGCTTGAGCGAGGCGAGCGGGTGAAGCTTTACCCACTTCTTGCGCACCGCGACGTTGAACACCAGCCGAAGGCATGATGCGTATTCCGCAACCGTCGAGCGGGCGAAGCTCTCCGACCATTGGTTGACCACATCTTGGAGCAAGTCATGGTCGATCTCATTCAGCTTCCGCCTACCAAGCACGGGAATGAGGTTGTTTTTGGCGATACTCCTGCACTTGTAGAGATTGTTTCCCGACATGCGATCGCCTATGCGCCACCGCCGTTCGCAGTCTTTCAGCCACTCGTCGCACGCTTCCGCGAATGTGGCCGACATGCGCGCCGGGGTGTGAACGCCGCGCTCAATCTCTTGCTCTATGCGCAGCCTTTCGGCGTCGGCGTCCTTCTTGCGATCGAAGGTGCCTCCCTGCCGACGTTTGCCTGCCTGATCGGTATACGTGACAATCCATTTGTCAGTGCCCTTGCGTTTTCTAACACTTGCCATGTGTCTGGCCTCCTTTCGTGAAGAAAGGCCCGGCCACGGGCGTAGCCGGGCCGGTCGAGTTATTGCCAAGGAGCGATGTAAGGTGCTGGAAGCCCCTTAGAGCGCAGCAGGTCAGCCGCTATACGCGCCCCGCCGCAACCGCCGTTGCCGGTGCCCCAGTCGTCTTTCGCTCCGCAGCAATCTTCCTCCGCATCGTGCGGTTCATCATTGATGTCGCCGCCGTGCTCGTTTTCTACCTCGACCTCATCCTTGCCGTACATCGCAATGTGCGTCTGGTCATAGGGCATCGATCCCTTCTCCCAGCCGAGATTGAATTCAGCGTCGGCTCCGTCCTCGTCATCGGGGTTACCGTCCCATTCGTCCAGATCGAGGTCGCCTTCCCGATCGTCAGTCGGACCGCCATCAAATCCAGCGAGTGATGGCTCAAGGTCGGGGTCGACCTCCATCGCGTCGAGCATGTTGATAAGTCGCTCGATGGTATACGCGATGCCCGCCCGGTCGTCTGGCGACAGGGATAGGAAGAATACGCCTCCCGCTTCCGCAAGGCGTGGCAGTTCTGCCATTTCGTGTTGCATGGTAGTTCTCCGAGAAGGGCTTTCGAAGGCCCGCACCGCGTGACAGACGCGGCAGCCGGGAGTTCGAAACCCGCTCGAAGACGGGCCGGTGCACTTTTAAGGTTTCCCTCTGGACATGGCGCACCGCTCCCGGCCATAATGGCCAGGTCGGCGCACCCGCCAAGGTGCGACCAGTGCAGGAAGCCCCGCCAAGGGCTATCTGCTTCAGCGCATCCCGACGCCAATCGGGACTGTTGCGCTATATTCGAGTCCGGGTTTCGAAGCCCACGGACACCATTCCTGATTTGCCATATATCGTCAAGCGCTGCCCTTCGGGGCGAAGTGCGCGCCGCGCCGCCACAGACCCACCGGCCGCGCGCTGACGGGGTTTACCCACTCACCGTCTAACGGGGTTGCTTGCGGGAAGGAGGCCCGCACAGGCGCAACCTGCCTATGCCGCCTTATCGCCTTCGCCCCAATTGACCGTTGTAAGGGCCATCTGAAGGTCGTCGGTATCGATGCCCGCTTCCTTCGCTCTCGCCATGGCCTCCACTATCGTCTGGAAAGCGCGGGCACGGCCGCCGGCGTCGAACGCCTGCACCGGCCGCATAAGGTCGATCATGACTTCGCTGCCCAGCTTCTCGGATGCTTCCTCCGACATGAGCATGGCTATGGGCTGAAGCACCCATTGGGCAAGGTGGCGCTGGGCTTCGCGCACAAGCGGACCCTGGGCCATCTCGGTAAGCAGCGACGGCAGGACACCGAACGCCCCGAGGATCGCACCGCGCGCCGACTGTAGGGCCTCGATAGGCATGGCCTTTTGCAGGTCGGGCGTCACGTCCGAGGATCGCCAGTCTTGAGCCGGGACCGGGCCGCCGGCCGCCGTCACGTTCACGCTCTCGCGCAAGAGCACGCGCCCGCGCCGATGCCTGAAGCTGCGGCCAAGCGCCTCAAGGTCGGTGTCGGGAGCTTCGGGGAACGGCACGATTTGCGAGCCGAGCGGGGCGTTTTCGTACACCTCGCCCAAGGCCGTTTCTATCGCTTGGAGGAAACCGGCCGTGAGCTTCGCCCGGCGCAATGGTGCTTGCCCGAGCCATGGCGTGACGGGATCGCTGCCGATTCGGAAATGAAGCACCTCGGGGGCAAGCGCCGTCTGTGTCCGGCCGCCGCCCGCTTCGGATATGGACAGCCTGTAGGCCCTCGGGACGCCGTTCCGCGTCGACATCTCCCAATCCGAGCAAGGATACAGCCGATCCTCCCCGATCAGGAATACAGCCTCGCCCCGCAGGGCAAGGGAGCGGGCAACCATCGCCCGCGTGTGCCGGGTGATCAGATCGGTCCCCGAAACATCAGCCAGCGCGAAAGCGCCCTCCCATAGGGTGATACACGTCTGCACGGTCGCAGTTAGCTCCGCGATGCCCGACGCCCCGGAAATGTACGCCTCGCGCGCCGCCATGATCTCGGCGGTATAGCCGGCGCCGGACGCCCGCTTTTCGATCTTGTCGCGCTTGAAGGGCCAGAAATTCAGCATCGGCCAAGCCTCCTGTACGGTCTAAGCAGGTCGGCGGCCCCGCTGCCTTCCATGGCGCGGCCCTGCCAGTTCCCTTCGCCTCGCAGCGAAACGGACACGTCGCCCACGCTATGGGAGAAGCTGCGCACGCCAGCAGGCAGGCCGTATTCGCCAGCGCCGTCATGCGCCACCCAATACTCGGCAAGCCGCCTGTATGCCTCGTTGACGCTCTCGGGCACCGTCCCGCCGCCCACGGTCGCCGTGAAGCGGTATGGCCCGTCACCGATCATTCGCAGGCCGCCCAGCGGCGAAGCCGGGAGGGTGAGTTCCTGCCAAGCGTCGTTCTGCCAGACTTCGGCTTTGCCGATCGAGGCAGGCAGCAACAGCGGCTCGAAATGACCTGGCCCTTTCATGATCCAGACGACGATGCGCTCCGTCCATCGGTAGGCAACCCAAAGCTCGATCCGCTGCCACAACATCGCATTGGCGAGCGCCGCGGCGGCCGTAGACAGGCCATCGGGAGCCGGCGGGTACGCCGTCGGTGACGATTCAATCTGTTCAAGCAACTCGGTCATCGCATCCCCCAGATCACGCGGGCCAACCCCGTGTTGCTTTCATCGCAAGCACGGTGCGGATGATCGCCGTGCCAAGCTTCGGGTCTTCGTTCTCAACCTTCTCTGCTTGCGGCACGGCCCGCTTGGGCGGGATGCGGAAGCCGGGAGAGATACCACCGACAAGCCCGGCAGCGGCGGCGGCGAGGAAGTCCGCGCCCCACGTCGTGCGCTGGATTTCCGGGGTGAGCGTGGCCGAAAACGACAGGGCGTCGTCACTGTCGACCAGCTTCAGGGTGCCAGCGCCACGGCTCGCCAACGGCTTGCCGTAGTCATGCCCCACCAGAAGGTGGATATCCTCGCTCATGTCTTCGACGCGGTAGGCGAAGGCCCTTGCGGCGATAACCTCCTTGCGAGGCCGCCCCGTAGGGCCGCCGTCCGAAAGCACGGCCGGGACGTTGTATTTGAAACGGCCGCTGACCGCCGCGCTACCGTCACTGGAACGGCGAAGCTCCAGCGGTTCAGGTGTGAAATTCCACAGCATAGGGTGCTCCTTAGAAGGCCGAGTCGGATATCATTCGGCCCGGCGTTCTTATCGGTGCAGCGTTTCCGTCCGCGTAGGTGCTGCGATTGTAAGCCGGTATGGACTTCTTGATTTCGTCCCGGATCAGCTTGCCCACGGCCGCCGGTGCCTCTGTCGGCTGCTGTACGGTCACGTTCACGTCACCGACAGTGACGTGCTGGGACTGGTCGCGGTTGTCCTGCCGCGCATCCGTAATCATCGCTTGCGTTGCCATCTCGGGCGACATGCGGGCGATGTTGGCTTGCATGTTCGCAAGCATGGCTTGGAAGCCGCCGCCGCCCGCGTTGACCGCCGCCGCCTTGTCGCGAATTGCCCCGCGCTCGGCTGCGTAGGCTTCGGCACTCTCCGAAATATACGCGCTCGCTTTTTCGATGGCGCTTCGGATCGTCTCCCCAGCCGTGACGATACCCGACGCGATGCCCGAAAGCTTTTCATGTGCCAAAGTTACGTCGGCGGGTTTTACGGTCGGAACAAGCGACGGGCGCGCCGGAGGGACGTTGACCGTATCAGGAAGTTCCACCTTCGGCCGGATCGTGGGGGTTTCGACCTTCGCCCGAACGGTCGGCGCATCCACGTCGGGCCGGATCGTGGGGGTTTCGACGTCGGGTTGATCGGCTTTGCCCGATGCTCTTTCGAGCGCGGCAAGCATCTCCACGAATGCCCCGCCCTCTACCTTGCCCGGCTCGTCAGACTGCTGCCCCGGACCGCTGTCCTTGTTGGCAAGGTAGGCCCGTTCCGACGTGCTGCGATTTCGTTCTTCGGTCCGCTGCCGCGCCTCATCGCGCATCCGCTGCCGTTCTTCCGGCGAGGCATTGAGGTAGGAATTTTGATCCTTCGGCGTGCTGCTTGGCGTGAACAGCGCGGCGAGGAACGGCGAAGCCTTGCCAAGCCACGCCATCGCAGCCGCAGCCCAGCCGGCATTTGCGCTTGCACCAGCGGCGGCCGGGGCCGCCTCTGCCGCCGCCGCTCCAAAAGGCAACAGCTTGCCAAGGGTCTTCCCCAGCCCGCCGAGCAGTAGGCCGGGCTTCATCAGGAACAGAAGGCCAAGCCCGCCGACAACGGCCGCGATGGCCTGTGCAAGGCCCTCGGATGCGCCGGTCAGTTGCTCGATATACTTGATGAAATCGCCAATGACGGTCTTGTCGCCGCGCATGTAGCCAAGGATTTCGTCAAGGGCGAGCCACGCCACGGTCAGCCAGAACGTCCACGGCGCGAATGCGCGGGTGAGCATCGCGCCGATGCCGGCCAGAACATAGAATGGCTTCAGGTCCAGCTTGCCGCCCGTGAGCGACTTGAGCGCTTCGGAAACCTTCTCTCCCAGCTTCTGGATGCCCCACACGAAACGGCCAAACGATCCAGTCACGCCGGTAAAGAGGTTGCTCAAGTTCTTCGCCCAGCGGTCGAGCGTGCCATCGTCGTCGAGCTTCCCCATGTAGTCGAGCAGATCGGCAAACCTGGCCTTCACGGCGTCGAAGAAGCCGGCCCGACCGATCTTGAGTTTGAATTGTTCCCAACTGTCCCCGAGGTTGGAAACCATGCCTTCCCATGTTTTGCTCTGCCGGATCATCGCACCGGAGAACTTCTTGTCCCAAACCTCGTAGAGGAATTTAGTCACGTCGGCGGACGTTTTGTTGATGGTTTTCGTCATGGCCTTGCCGTTCTCGGTCCATGAGAAAGTGACCTTGTTGCCGGCCTGCGATGCCACGATGCCGAGTTCGCGAAGGCGCTCGAACTGGAACGTCGCCGCATCGGCAACGGCCTCAACGACCTGATCGAGCGACTTGCCCATGCCGGCGGCCGTATCGCCCATCTGCGTCATGGAACCGTCCATCGGGTCCAAGCCGTAGCTGCGCAACTTCACGAAAGCGCGGGTGAGTTCGGCCACGTCGAAGGGCGTCTTCTTGGCAAAGTCACCGATCCAGTCCATCGCCACGCGGGCCTTCTCGCTGGAACCCTCAATCGTGGTCAGCGTGGCCTCATACTTCTCAAACTCGGCAGACGTTGAAACGACGCTCTTGGCCAGTGCGGCCAGCCCCGTTGCCGCCGCTGCACCGACAGCAACGCCGATCCGCGTGACAGCGCCAGCAAAGGCTATGGCCTTGTTTTGAGCGCCGGCCAACCCAGCTTCAAACTTGCGAAGATCAGCCTCGTTCTCAAGCTTGAAGCCGAGCGCGGCATATAGACTATCCACGATCATGCCGGGACACCTTTCGGAGATTTGGGGCGACGGAACGAACGGCCTATGTCGTCGTCGCTGTCTGGGAATACGCCCGGCTCATCCAGTCGGACCTTGACCAGCACGGTCGAGATGATGCCAGCGCCGAGTCTAGAAACGATAACTCCGTATTCCTGCCCCGCCTTCAACGGGGTAAGGAGGCCCATGAGCCGGGCGTATCGCAATTCTTCCGCGAACGGTGCCCGAGCGCGTGTGCGGCGCTCGGGGTGAAGGCTGAAGAACGCCAGATCGCGAGGATCCGTGTACGCCCTCGCCGGCGGGTGACGGGGTATGTCCATCACTCGTCGGTACCGACCTGTAGCCCGGTCAGAAGACGAAGCTGCACCGGCCTGGCAATGGTCAGGTCCATCGTCGCCAGTGCGGTCAGCCGCAAACCGCCCGAGGAAGCATCGGAGAACGGATCGCGGATCAGATCGACGCCGCCCCACGCCCCGACGAAGATCGGGGAAACGCCCCCGGTCGAGACGGTCAGGAGTGCGGACACTTCGCCCGGTTCGGCCGTATCAGGGACCGGCTCCACCATGGCGTTGCTCGACATCGCCCAGTTGCCGGCCGGGATATGGCCGGTGGCGCGGTCCCATTCGGTGACGGCTGTGCCGGTGATCAGGATGCCATCCCAATAATCCCACAACTCGGGGCGGGTCAGAACGCGAACCGCGCCCGGCCCGGTAGCTGCGTTGGCGAGGATGAAATCCTTTACCTGCGACCTGAAGGCCGCCCATGTCGCCGCCGCATTCACGGCCGTCGACGTGATGCCATAGGTGCCCGCCCCGGTGATGACGCCCAGCGGCTCGCCACTGGCCCCCGAGCCGAGGAAGATCACACGGTCCACCTCTTTGGAGATAGCGCCGTTCATGTCGCGGCGCACAGCCTGTTCCAGCGCCGCCCCGGACTGTTTCAGTGCCTTGCGCGTGATTTTCATCTGCACGCCAAGCGTATGGTCCGGCTTCATGGCCCGGTCGACCGTGGCATAGGTCGACGGCGATCCGGCCGCGCCGGTTTCCGTTGCCTGCCATCCGACCGTCGCCCCGGACGTGGCAACCGGCCACTCGATAGCGCCATAGTCGATGTTGATCATCTGTGCGCCCATGGAGCTTGCTACGCTGGACGGGAACAGCCTGTCGATGATCGGCCGCGTCTGGATCGGGTCAGGCGTACCGCTGGCGACGGTTTCCCCGGCGCGAACTTCAAGAGCCTGCCACGGCACGGGAACGCCACGGTAGCCACCATGCTCGCGCATTTCCTGCACGATCTCGGCGGTCGGGCCATCGAGCGCGCGGCCCTCATCGAGAAAAAGGGCGACCTGCCGAAGCTCGAAACGGTTGACCAACTCGGCATACTCGCGATCCGAGCGGGTTTCGAGTTCCTGGCCCGCCTCACGGCGTTCCTCGTCTTCGGTGATCAGGGCCGCCCGGTAGCGGGTTTCGTTGGCTCGGTACTCGGTATCGAGCGCCGCCATCTGGCGGGTTTCTTCCTCGGTCGGGGCGTCCTTCCCGACCAGCCCGGACAGGGCTTCGCGGATTTCCGACTGGCGCCGGGCAATGGTCACGCTGGTAAGCATGATGGTTCTATCCTTTCAGGATTGGGTGCCGCAGAAGCGCCTGCCACGCCTTACGGTCTTCGCTTAGATCAGGATGACCAGCCTCAAGCCGGGTCTTCCGCCCGTGACAGGTCGGGCAAAGCGATTGCAGATTGTCGAGCGACCACGCGAGTTCCGGCGCGTCCCGCACCGGCTTGATATGGTCGACCTCAAGCCGACCGCGACCGCTGCACTGGACACAGCGAAAGCCGTCCCGCTTGAGCGCTTGCCAGCGGAGCGACTTCCATCGTCTTGTGCGCGTGATCGGGTCGGAATACCGTCGATACTTCATCAACCCCAGACGGCCGCCAGCGCCGCCCGTTGCGGCCGGGCAACCCGGCGAGCGCCTTCAGCTACGGCCAGCACTGCCGCCGCCGCCGCGTCGATGCGCCCCAGCGAGCGCGCCTTGGCGAGCTTGTGGTTGCCGGCCGGATCAACCAGCGTGATCGCGTCTGCGAACGCTGACCGGAGCAAGAGGCTGGGGAGCGTCTTCACCTGCCCATCGAACAGGGCGCGGCGGAAGCGCTCGATATCTTCGGAGCCGTCTTTCCAGCCGAAGCCA
The DNA here is from genome assembly GCA_017305925.1 of Hyphomicrobiales bacterium. Classification (GTDB taxonomy): domain Bacteria; phylum Pseudomonadota; class Alphaproteobacteria; order Rhizobiales; family Rhizobiaceae; genus Arvimicrobium. The sequence continues at coordinate 78,442 of JAFKJW010000198.1, forward strand.
CGCCATATGAACGGGACGCGAAGGTTTGCCTTCTGCATGGCCTCGACAAACTCGGCATGGCGGAAGCGGTCGCCCACGATGCAAACGATCGAACTGCCCTCGACCAGCTTCGCCACGTCGACCAGCCACGGCCCCGGCGGCACGGTGTTTTCGCCCAGCACCGTCAATTCGCCTCGCTCTTTCATTTCCACATAGCGATTCGACACGCCGTCTGCCGCGCCCCGATTGGCCAGCGAAGGGACCGAAGGGAACGTGCCTACGGCCTCAAGCCGGCCCGTCACGGGCCAGTAGAAAGCGGCGGCCGACATGGAACGGGAGCCGCCAAGGTCCACGCCCAGCACACACGGCCCGGCCCGTTCCGGCAAGTCATCCGGCTTCACTTCGGCGGTCAGCCACTCGTCAACCGTCACCAGCACCGAACGGTCTTCGGTGGAAACCCGCTCGTTGCGGTTGAGGTTTCGGAATGTCGACAGCGCCGAGCCGCCGCGCGCGATAGCGCGGCGAGCCTGTGCAACCAGCCAGTCAGGCGAAGCCCCGATACCCTCTACCGCCCCCGGATTGGCGATCAGGAGGCTTTCCAGATCGTCGGCAGGCAGGCCGAAGGGTGGCCGATGTTCCTGCACGTAGGTCCCTTCCGGCGGCTCATCCATCCATTTCGAGAACGTATTGGTGTCGTCGGGTGCCGACGTGCTGATGATTAGGGCCTTGCCACCACGCTTGCCCAGGCCGGACAGGATGGCGTTTTCTAGCAGATCGCCCTTTTCACGCTCCCACGCCGCCCGCTCATCGAGGATAGCCAGTGTCGGAGCACCGCCGAGGATCGACTTGCCATCGGCCGCGATACAGCGGGCCAGGCCGCCGCCATTGCCGGTGTATTCGACTTCCAGCCGCGAGCCGCGCCGGATGATGAACTTCGCCTGCTCGTCGTCGGGCAACCCTTCTACGAAGCCGACAAGGAAGTTGAACGCCGTCTTAGCCTGATCACGGTTGCGAGCCGCGAACAGGATTTCCCGCTTCGGTTGCCCGTCCCATTCGCCCTTGAGCGCGCCCAGCGCCAGCCCGGCCGACAGCGCCGTCTTGGCATTGCCGCGCCCGATGGACAGCACGGCCACCATGTTCCCGGTGTCCAGCGCGCCCCGCACGAATTGCTTCTGAAAGCCCGCCAGCCGCAGCGGTTTCCCTGCCTTCGGCCCCTCCGGTATCAGCAGCGTTTGCAGAAACCGGATGGCCTTCGCCGCTGTCCCTCCCCGGATTTTTTTTGGGAGAGAGAGAGGAACAGCCCGCCCCGCGCCCCCGACCCCTCCCAGACTTCCGGGCATTGGGACCATTCACGCCTTGACCTCGTGGTCGACTGCGCCGCGCATCCTGCCTGTCTCAACCAGCGGATCGTTGCGGCCCTTGGTGCGCACTGTCTCGGGTGCATTGGGTGGCGTGCTCAGGCTGGCAATCTCTGCCTGAAGGTCAGCAGCCGCGACCTTGCCCAGCTTGTCGAGCACGCTTTCAGGCGTGCTCTCAAGCGCGTAGATGGCACGCGCACCGTCTTTGAGCATGGACGCATACTTGGGCAGGTTGTTGCGGATCGTGTTGCGCAGGGCTGGACGCTCGGGCACATGGCGACCAACGCTGCCGAACTCGTTGACGACTGCGCGCTCTACGATATCGGCAGGGTCATCAACCCAGCCCACCCACGTCTCTGTCTTGCCACGGACGTTGCGCTTCATGCGCTCAAGGTGCTTGCCCTTGGCCCGTATCACCTTGCATGTGAACATGCTTATACACCCGAGATATAGATAGTAGGGGCGTTATCGCCCCCAATGCTGTAGGGGCGCTATCGCCCCCGAAAAGCGGCTCAGTCGGTGGCGTTTTCGCCCCCGGTTTCAGGGGCGCTATCGCCCCCGGTCTTCTGTTTTCGATACCGACGCCAATCATCAGTCGGACCGGCCGTCCGCGTGTGCAGGTAGGTCAGCCTGTATCGCGATGGATGACGGAACTCGGCATTGCCCCCACGCCCCTTGTGCGTGACCTCAACGAAACCGCATTGGACAAGCTGACGGATGGCCGGCGCTATCGATTTGCGGCGCACCCCGAACCGCTCGAAGTCGGCATAGGTGCATGGCAGGCTGCCGTTCTCCTTCGCGCCGTGGCCGGCGTGCTCGATCTCCAAGCGATCGAGAATACGGCGGGCAGCGAATGACAGCGCGCCCCAGGCATCGCTTTCCAGCATCTCGACACGATGGGCGATGAATTGGCCGTTGATTGTTCCCGGCTTGCGCCTTGCCATGTCATAGCGCTCTCGCCCGGATCAGATTGGCCTCTCGGATCGCCTCGACGGCTTCCACGGGCGTCAGATCAAACATGCGGCGCAGCGCCGGGATCAGCGGGTGCGGCCGCTGGCGCTGCGGTGTAGTGGCCAGCCAACGCGCAGCGCGGGCAATGGCGCTATCAGGCGACATTGGTGCGCTCTGCAATCTTGTCGAGCCACTCATTGAGAAGCGACCGGCGCGAGCACACCGTGCTGTCGAGATAGAACGTCGGGATGCTTCCCTTATCTTTCAGATACTGTGCCCGGCGCTCGGTCACGCCAAGGTGCTCCGCGATCGCCTTCACGCCATAGAGAAGGTCGCCTTTCCGATCATCCGTCATGTCATACTCCTTGTCGCGCGAATGTCGCTCGGGCTTGCCGCGCCGGTTTGTCACCCATTGATTTCATTGGGAAAATACGGGCTATCTGAAACGACTACGGCCCGCTCGAAAACGGGCCGTTTCGTCAACAATTACTGATACTTAAGCCTTGTTGATATGAATTTTCGCCTCGAAAACGAGGGATGCGACATTCGCAGCCGTGCTGTCGGCATTGCGCACAGCCTCAAGAATCGAGGTCAGGACGCTGTCACTCCAGCCTTTATTGACGTTCAAATCCTCATCCGGGACAGGCGCGCCCTGGAAGATGACCAGCCGTGAAGGGTGAAGCGTGACCGGCTGACCTTGCTTGCCATTCAGCGTGTACGATGACGGCTTGCCGTAGAACTCCGATTCAGGATCGTTTTCGATCTCGTTGGCGTTCAGGTTGCGCCGCGTCACCACCGTCAGATACTTGATCCCGCCGGCCTTGACCTTCTCCGTGTCGAGTGGCTGGCTCGGATCACTGTCGCCGGTGCCGATCAGGATGGCCGCGCCGCCCCACAGCCGGGCCTTGGTGCGCGCCTCCAGCACCTTGCCGCGAACGTTGAGCCGCTTTTCCTCGGCCTCGATCTTCTCGATCTGCGCGGCATCAGCCTGCCAGTCGCGCCATTTCCGGCAGCTATCGAGCGCCGGGATGTCCACGATCTTCCGCGGCAGCCAGGATCCCCGATAGGCGTTCAGGAGCTGGGCATCGTCGAGGATGACCTCGCTGTAGACCGAATGGGTGGCCTTGTCCCGGTCGGTACCCATGCGAGAGACGAGGTTGGTCAGCCCGTCGCCGAAACGGCGGGCGATATCGATCACCGCTCCCATGTCGGCTCCTACAGGTTGTCGAGGGTGAACGTGGTGCCACCGCACATCTCGGCGACAGCATCAATGAACGGATCGACCTGGTCATCGAACGCCCCATCGGGGAACGCAGCCAACTCGCTGACGAAGTCTTTCAGCCACGGTGCCGACTTCGGCAGCGATACCAGACCGGCCGCAGCAGCCGGCACCACGTCGAGGGCGCGTGTGTATTTATCCTTGTCGCGCTGCAGCGCTACCACCGGTATTGAGGAGCGGCCGAGCGACTGGATCAAGCCTGTGCCTGACACCTTGTCTTCGATGACCATCTTTCGCAGATGGCCATAGCGCTCCGTCGGCCATTCTTTGCCACGGCACTTCGTCCACAGCGCTTTCGCCGTCTTTTCGAGTTCCGGCGCTTCGAACCGACCGCGCACCACTTCAAGAAGGTGGGCCTTACCGTCGACGCCCTGTCCCCAGTGTTCGAAGACGGTGTAGTCGTTGCGTTCTTTCGTCTTCTGCGCCGTATCGGCGTAGATGGCCCGCCAGACCAGCTTTGGCACCTCCTCATATCGAGGTAGCAAACCTGGCTTGAACAGGTTGCCGCCCTCGACAGTCGGCTCCTGACCATACTGGCCGTGGTAGACGTGCGCTGCCAGCTGTAGAACCGCTATCTGGGCCAGCGAATGCTTGTGCTCCCACAGGGGCCCATCTGGGAGCCCATGCGGTATCAGGTCGACATCTCCGCCCGGCGCCTGACCTTCGCCATCGATCAGCACGGGCAGCTTGAGCATGTGCCAATGCTCGCCGCTCTTCTCCAGCAGGTGAGCAACGAAGTCGTCGACATGCAAACGCTGCATGATGACGATGACGGGTACGTTCTCATGCGCGAGACGCGACTTGAAAGTGTTCTCCCACCGCGCATTGATGAATTTCCGCATCGTGTCCGACGAGGCGTCGTCGGGCTTCAGCGGATCGTCGATGATCAGGGCGCCCGTGAAACCCGGCTCGGCAAGGATGCCGGCACGGAACCCGGTGATCGGCTGGCCCGCGGCCGCAGCGCGCAGATGCCCGCCAGCCATGGTGCGCCATAGCCCCTTGGCATTGGTGTCCGGCCGCATCGACACCTGCCAATGAGCCTGATATCCCGGCAGGTTGATGACGTCCTTGACCTTGGTCGAGTTATCCAGCGCCAGCGGTTCGGCGTAGCTGGCATGGATGAAACGGGATCGCGGGTTAATCGCGAAGCCACGGGCAATGAAGTTGATCACCGCCAGCTCTGTCTTCCCGTAGCCGGGCGGGATGTTGATGATCAGCCGGTTGATCTCGCCCGAGAACACCCGGTCGAGCGTGCCGCACATTACGGGATGGAACGGCGCCACCGAAAATGGCTGGCCTTCCTTCTCTAGGAAGAACTTCGTGGTGAAAGCTAGATGGGAGCCAAGCAGCCGTTCCCGCTCCCGCTGGCGGTCCTCCTCAGACTTCCTCGCCTCCTTCTCGGCTCGGATCGCCATCAACAATGCCAATCTGGACAAGGGCGCGTTCAAGTAGCTCGAGCTCCTGATCCGAAATGCCCTTGAGCTTCGTGACATCGATGGTTGGTATGGCGCCGCCGTTGGGCCCAGAGTGCCGGTGCCTTTCGATCAGAAAGCCGAACAGCTTCGCCTTGCCCATGGTGGCCTGAACCGCGGCGCTCGACTGCTTCTCGGTCAGGGCCAGCGCACGGGCTTCCTCGAGTTCGCCAGCCAGGCTTTCGACGGTCACCTCGACCTTCTTGGCGACCTTTGCCTGAAGTTCGGCTACGCGATCTTTGACGCTCTCATTTGCGCTCAACCGTGACGCGTTACCGCGATGCGGCTTATAGCCGGCCAGTGCATAGGCTTCATCTGCCGTCTTGCCCTTAGCCAGAGCCTGAGCGAATGCTTCATGCCTTGGGTTTGGGAGGATAGGCATGAAGTTTTTCGTTGCAAGGTTTGAGTTCAATGACGGTCACTGGTCGCATCCATGGACGGTTTGGGCGGCGGACCATGACGAGGCCATTGGACGCCTTCAGAAAACGGCGATGTTTGATCTCACGAAGGATATCATCATCCTCGAACGCCCGTCGACTGAGGCTGGATTTTACAATCATCGGGAGGGGACAGACGCGAGAGAACATTCCGATATCGAATGGCGCTCTGAAATCTGATTCCTGCCTATGTAGCGCTCTACCTTGAGATGCCGCGCGCTGCTTGGCCGGTCGGCCTCTGGGCCGCCGGCCGGGTGGCTCAGCAGTTCAAGGTCAGCGTCTACGCGAGGGGAGTTCGCGAGGAAAGATGCAGCGTTTTTCGGGGCGCTGTCAAATCTCCGGACTTTCTCCAGACTTTCTCCGGAGTTTCTCCGCTAATTCAGAGACGATTTTACTTGACGGGTTTCGGCGATTCGTCCGTTTTCGCCTTTAATTTGGCCGCCTCGCGCTTCCTCCGACGCTCCCACCGCTTCTGGGCCCAGGAGAAATCAGCCTCGCCGTCACAGGCCAGGCGAGCGTTCTCGGACATCCAGGAATTGAGTTCCCCGCGTTCGATCACATCGTCCGTGATCGTATCCGAAATGTGCCCGTTTTCGCCGCCACTGTGCAACAGGGGTGAACGGCCGATCTCGCTATCCTGCGTGGCCCCGCGAACCATCTTTCCCGAAATCGCGGCCAAAGCACGATCTTTGCGACGTCGACCGGTCTCTGCGTGTATGCCCTCGACCTGGAAACACCAGCGCCTGAATGCCTTGCCGCCAACCTTCGACCGGGCCCACGCCAGCAGCGCGCGCCGCTGCCCATCGTCGTCGACGAGCATGAGTATGTCGTAGAGCCCATCAAGCTCCCGCAATTCAGCCGCGGTCGGCAACAGGACCATCCGCTCCCAGAACGCCCTGCGTTCCTCGGCATAGGGATCAGCGCCCTTCGCAAGCTTGTCGCCGGGCTCTTTGCGCCAGTAGCGCATGTCTTCCAGGCTGTGCACGTAGGGCAGCTGCTGAGCGCGCAGGGGCGCGGGGCCGACACGGTCGGGTAGAGCCCGCTCGATCTCGGCCGCGCGAATGAACAGTTCTGCGATCTCACCGATATTCATGGTCGCCTGCGATCGTCCAGAAGGTCCAGTTGGTCAGCATTCGGCCCGAATTGCCGATAAATCCTCTCATAGACCATACCATTTAACGCGTGGCGCTGGGGGACAAGGCCGCGCAGGTCCTGGCACATGAACTGCAGTTCGCCGACAGGCATCGCGTCCCAAAGCTTGAGCCACGCCTCATCGATGTGGCCGGCGCCACGGGCGCAGACCATGTCGGAAGCCATCCAAAGGCCGACCTCGTCGAGCAGCGCCTTGTTGTTGGCCGTCTCGGCCAGTGTCATCAGGACAAGGCGCAGGTGGTTCTCGCCGTGCCGGCGAAGGATCCTGGCCATCGTCTCGACGGCGCGCGTTTCGCCAATGCGAGGATAGCGGCGCGGATCGACGATACGGATGCCGAACTCCGCGCAGAGGCGATAGACACAGTCGAGCACGGTCACAGCAGGACCTCGCCATTGTCACCGAACGCCTCGTCCAAGACCTTCTCCGGGATTTCTCCGGGATTTCTCCCGGGATTCTCCAGACTTTCTCCGCTAATTCTCCGATCGCGCATGTGCTCCGGGAACGTCTCTGGGAAGCCGCGGATGGGCCTTCCGGTCCACCAGATGATCGCCGTGCGTTCGCCCGTGCGATGGAAGCCGATGACCTCGGCCTTGAGCAGGAAGCGGTTGTTGTAGCCGAAGTGCTTGCGCAGGCGGTCACGCGCCTTCTGTTTGTCGTCGTCGCCAGGATCGAGCTCAGCGGCGACGTCGAGATAGTATTCGAAGTCGACGACATGCTTTCCCTTCGCCTCGGGCGGGTCCTTCGGGTCCTCGCCGGTGACGAAACGGCCATACTTCTCGACGGCGCGGAAGAGCGGGATCAGGATCTTCTCCTCCGACGGCCGGATAGCGAAGCCGAACTTTTCGCCCTCCTTCTTCAGAGCTTCCTTCTCCGTGACGGTGAGCACCACGCACGAGGTGATCTCGCGGTCCGTCTTCTCATTGTGGCCGACGGCGACCGAGGCGAGGGTAAAGCGCACCTCGAGCCCATCTTCGTCATCCTTCTGCTTGCGCAGCTTCGCGGTCCTGATCTTGGTGTTTTCGTCGCAGGTGACCTGGATGACGGTATCCACATTCGCGTGGATCGTACGCTTCCGATGAGGGCCGCCTTGTTTGCGAGCCTGTGACGCGCTGTTTTCGTGGTTGATTCCATAGACACGATGCAAGCAGCGAGGATAGCCACGTGTCCGTTCATCGGATGGAGATTTTGAGCGGCGCTGATCGGCGCCGGAA